>DASSPH010000070.1 GCA_035699745.1 Vicinamibacterales bacterium | reverse complement strand
CTCGCTTTCGCTCGCGGGTCGGGCAGAGTGGAAAGGGAGGCTCGCTTTCGCTCGCGGGTCGGGCAGGGTCGAAGGGGACAGCGGTTCGCGGGCGTGCGTCTTCAGCGGGACGAGCTCAGCGCGCCGACGATCGCGACGACTCCGGTCGCGGCGATCACCGAACCAGCAGCGATCGCCACCTGCCCGAGGGTTCGTGTGGGGCTTCGATCGGCCGAGCGGTGGTTCGTGAACGCCAGTCGGGTGACGACGGCGATGACCGAGACCGTCATGATCGCCGTCGCCCACCGCACCGTCGACCAGTCGGGGCGCCCGTCGAGCGAGTGGAGCACGGCTTCGACGATCGCGCCCGACCAGAGCACGAGCGCGGCAACGCCGAACGCCGCCGGGAAGGACACCAGCAGCGCCCACAGGCCGCTCGAGCACAGCGTCGACACGTAGAGGCTGAGGGTCGCAATCGCCATCAGCCCGAGTATCGTGCTCACCGCTCTGAATGATTGAAGGTTGCGCGCCCAGACGATCCGTTCGGGAGGAAAGACGCTGGCAAGCACCGTGGGCAGCACGATGCCGAGCAGGAACGTGAGTCCCAGCACGACCGACAGCTTCACCATCCACTGTGTCGATGTCCGTACCGGCAGCAGCAGTTGCGAATCGAGCGTGCGCAGATCTCGCTCCTCGGCGCTGGCCACCGCGCCAATCACCACCGCCAGGATGCCGGCATAGAGCAGCGACTCGATGAACGCAGCGTCGTTCGTCGAGAAGTAGGCTCTTGTGCGCACCACCGTGATCACGTAGAGCACGGCGTAGATCGCGGCGATCGCGAAGGCCATCTGCTGGAGGCGCAGCTCCTTTTCGAGCAGCAGCCAGGTCACACTGCGCCTCGTGAGCGATGTCGACGCGGTCGCGGGGCTCGGCGCGAAGTCGACCGCCGGTCCAGGGCCGTCGAGCACCTGCAGCCTCTTGAACGTCCTGGCCATGAGGATTGCGCTCGCGACACACAGCAGGAGCTCGGCTTGCCAGACGAACGCGATGCGAAACGCATCGACCTCGCGCGTGTAGCCATACGTCTCGACGCCGAGCCAATCACCGGCGATGGTCAGCAGGCCCGCGATCCCCATCGTGAACACCGCGCCGCCGACCGGCGAGCGCGTGATCGTGGTGAGGTAGGGAGTAATGAACAGTCCCGCGAAGAACGGGAGCCACAGCGTCGTGGCGCGGAACACCGTCGCTTCCCGCCAGTACGGGAGGACCCGGGCGGCGATCAGCGCCAGCAGGAGAAGACCTGCTCCCAGCACCACCAGCTTGGTCAGCAGGATGCGCCGGCGCGACACCGGAAGCGTCAGCATCAGCGAAACCGTCCGATGGCTGAACTCGTGCCCCATCGACATCGCGCCGAGGGTGGCCGCACCGATGAAATACGCCGGGATGCCGAAGGCATAGAGATCGCGGATCAGGGAGCACGCGACCATCGCGGCCACCGCCGCGGCCCACGCCGGCAGCAGCACGCGGATCTCCTTGGCGATCATGCGCCGGCCGCTCCCGGCTGCAGCGTGGCCACGAAGATCTCCTCCAGCGTGAGCGACTCGGTCGTGAGCGACTCCGGCGAGCGCGCCTGCAGTCGGGCCATCACCTCGGCCGCGTTGCCGTTGACCAGGACTTCGCATTCGCGCCCGCGCTGCCGCAGCACGCGCGCCCCCGGCAGATCCAGCGCGCCCGGTTCGGCGGCGAATCGCGCGTAGACCTTCCGATAGCGCTCGCGGGCGGCGTCTGCGTCCAGCGTCAGCACCTGCCGCCCCTGCTCGATGATGGTGAACTCGTCGATCAGTCCTTCGAATTCGGAGATGAGATGGGTGGACACGAAGACCGTCCGCCGCGGATCCCCTTCCTGATAGGCGCCGATCACCGTCTGGATGAATTCGCGCCGGACGATCGGATCGAGCCCGGACGTCGGCTCGTCGAGGACCAGCAGCTCGGGCTCGGCGCAGATCGCCGCGATCAGCGCGAGCTGCGTGCGCTGCCCCTTCGAGAGATGGCTCGTCTTCCGACCCGGGTCGAGGCGGAACTGCGCGAGCAGCTCCCGCTCGACCGCCTGATTCCACTTCGCCCTGAACGACGCGAAGTAGTCGAGCGTGCCGCGCACGGTCATCCACGGGTAGAACGCCACGGTGTCGGGCACGCAGGCCACGCGCGACTTCACGCCGACCTCGTCGCGCCGCGGGTCGAGACCGAAGACGCGCACCGTCCCCGACGTCGGCCGCAGCAGGTTCAGCAGGCACTTGATCGTCGTCGTCTTTCCCGCGCCGTTGCGTCCGAAGAAGCCGTAGCAGCGGCCCGGCCGTACCGTCAGGCTGAGTCCATCGACCGCGTCGGTGCGCCCGAAGCGGCGGACCAGCCGATCGATCTCGATGGCGTGGGTCTCGGATGTCATGGCAGTCATCTTTCAGCGGCGCGCTCGCGGCGCGCCTCGAACGCGTCGAAGCGCTCCTCGGCGAGGCGGAGGAACTGCGACCTGGCGACCTGGAGGTGGTGGGCCTGGACGACGGCGTCGTCCACGACCTGCTTGAGCAGCTCGAGCCGGACTTCCTTGCGATAGGGGCTGTGGGCGGCGCGGAGGAAGCAGCCTTTACCGGCGACGGTCTCGATGACCCCCTGGCTCTCGAGCTCCGCGTAGGCCTTGGCGACGGTATTGCGGTTGACGCGCAGTTCCTCGGCGAGCGGACGGATGGAGGGGAGGGGGTCGCCGCCGCGCAGCGCGCCGGAGGCGGCTGCCGCCTTCACCTGGTCCACCATCTGGAGGTAGACCGGCTTCCCCGATTTGAAGTTCAACTGGAAGCGCATCAACTGTCATATGACAGTATGACAGTCGATGCGCCGTTGTCAAGCGCGGATCAGTTCGCCTTGCACTCGCCGAGGCGCCGCAGCGACCGCGCCTGCATTTCGCGGTCGACCATCGTGCCGGTGACGCTCACCCGGCGCCCGACATGGCCGGCCAGCTGCAGCGTGCGGGAGGCGTCCACCACGTCGAGCGACGCGGACGATTTCTTGAGGAACCCGGACTTCCAGCTGCGCGCCTTCGGGGCATCCCCGGTGGTGTCCTTGAGGCGGTAGCCGGCGTCGGTGCGCTCGAGGCAGCCGACCACCGTCACCGGCTTCGCGCTCGCGGCGCCGGAGGTGCCGGTCTCGACCGGCGCGGCCGCGGCGGCATTCGCCGGCGCGGTCGCGGAGACACTCGCCATCGCGTTGGCCGGCACGGGCTTCTTCCGGGCCACCGGCTCGGCCGCGGCGACGGTCTCGGCGCGGGCCGCGTCGAGCCGCTCCTTCGCGCGCGCCTGCTGCTGCCGCGCCGCGACGGTGATGCCCGCCGCGATCGTCACGCAGACGAGCATCGTCGTCACCTTGGGCCCGAGCGCGGACGTGAGGCCGACGGTCTTCTTTCCCCGCACGGTCTTCTTGGTACGTGCCGCCTTCTTTACGGCCATCTCTATGACTCCTTGATGATCCGCTCGTTCGCTGGCCGGGGAGCTGGTCCGAGCGAGGGATCGGAGCAAACGAGGTGCCCGTGTGACGTAGTGGGACAGCCGCCGGTAAGACCGCCCGGTTCTGCCACTTAGACCCCGTGCGCGGATCTGCGCGCCGATCAGATCGGAGGGCGCCGCCCCAAAACCGTGATCGCGGACTGCGCGCTGCCGCACTGCCGCACTGCCGCACTGACGCACCGCGCACCGCGCACCGCGCACTGCGTCTTCTATTCGTAGTGGAGCGCGACCATCGGATCGACCCGCGATGCGCGGCGGGCGGGCAGATACCCGGCGAGTCCCGACACCGCCGCCATGACGGCGATCGCCGTGACGAGCGTCCATGGATCGCGCGGCGGCAGGCCGAACAGCAGCGCCGTGACGAGCGAGCTCGCGCTCAACGCGATGCCGACGCCGACGGCGACGCCGAGCGCCACGAGGATCATCGACTCGCGCATCACCAGGCGCAGCACGTCCTGCCGCTGCGCGCCGAGCGCCATGCGGATGCCGATCTCGTTCGTCCGCCGCGACACGCTGTACGACATCAGCCCGAACAGGCCGATCGACGCGATGAGCAGCGCCAGCGCGCCGAAGAGCGTGTAGGCCTGGGCGAAGAGCTTCTCCTGCGCGAAGCGCCGCTCGACCTGTTCGATCTGCGTCGACACGTCGGTCAGCGGCAGGTTCGGATCGATCTGCCGGCCGATCTCGCGCAGCGAATTCATCACGCCGGCCGGCGCGGTTGCGGTCCGCACCTCGAAGACGGCGCTGCCGAGCCGTGTCTGCGGATAGGGCACGTACATCGTCGGCGGCGACGGCTCGCGCACTTCGTTGTACTTCACGTCTTTCAGCACGCCGACGATCTCGAGCTGGTTCGTCGTCTCGATGCTGGATCCGAAACGCTGGCCCACCGGGTTCGCGTTCGGAAAGTACTTCCGGGCGGCCGCCTCGTTGATCACGACCACCTTCGGCGCGGCGGCGTCGTCGCGATCGGTGAGGGCGCGGCCGTTGACGATCGGGATCCCCATCACGTCGAAGAAGTTCGGCGAGACCACGAGCCGGTTGATGCTGTTGTTGTGGTCGACGTTGCGGCCGCGATCGTAGCTCCGCCCGTGGACGAAGATGCCGGTCGAATTGACGCTGCCCGAGAGCAGCGCCGGCTGTGACATGGCCGCGCCACGCACGCCGGGGACGGCATTGAATCGCTCGAGCATGGTGCGGTAGAGCGTCTGCATCTTCTTCTCGTCGTAGCGGTTCAATGCCGGGTTGACGCGGAAGAGCAGCAGGTTCTGCGGATTGAATCCGACGTCGACGTGCCGCAGGTTGCTGAGCGTGCGGAGGAACAGCCCCGCGCCGACGAGCAGCACCAGCGAGATCGCGACCTGGACGACCAGGAGCGCCTTGCCGAGCACGCTGCGGCTGCCGACCACGCTGCGGCTGGTCTCCTTGAGCGCGGCGTTGACGTTGACGCCGGTTCCGCGCAGCGCCGGCGCGATGCCGAAGAGGACGCCGGTGATCATGCTGACCGCCGCGACGAACACCAGGATGCGCCAGTTGAAGGGCAGCACCTGCCCGGGCGGGCCGGGCAGCAGCTGCTTGCCCCAGTAGCCGACCAGCACCCCGAGCGCGCCGCCGAGCGCCGCGAGCAGCAGGCTCTCCGTCAGCAGTTGCCGCACCAGCCGCCAGCGCGTGGCGCCAAGGGAAAGCCGGACCGACAGTTCCTTCTGCCGCGTGGTCGCGCGCGACAGCAGCAGGTTCGCGACGTTGGCGCAGACGATCAGCAGGACCAGCGCGACGACGACGCTGAGAATGGTGAGGGCGCGCGTTTCGTTGGTGTTCGGATCGTAGATGCCGCGCGCGCCGGACTCGACCAGCAGGCGGGGAATCTCGGTCCGGTTCTGATTCGACGCGGTCGCGCGCTC
Organism: Vicinamibacterales bacterium; assembly: GCA_035699745.1. Lineage (NCBI taxonomy): Bacteria > Pseudomonadati > Acidobacteriota > Vicinamibacteria > Vicinamibacterales > Vicinamibacterales bacterium. The sequence continues at coordinate 119,506 of DASSPH010000070.1, read as the reverse complement.
CGTCTCGGTCAGCGACTCGAGGTAGCTGTCCATGCCGGCGCGCGCCGAGCTCTGGAACACGCCTTCGAGATTGCCGGTGACCTGTTCCGCCGTCACACCCGGCTTGAGGCGCCCCATGATCTGCAGCCACCAGTAGGTCGGCTGCGTGAGCCGCGACGGGCCGGTATTGAGCGTGTCGAGCTGCGGCTGCATCGACATCGGCACGCCGAGATCCGGCAGCTCGGCGAGCGGCTGCTGCACGCCGGTGAAGTCCGGCGGCAACACGCCGACGATGGTCGCCGCTACGCCGTTGACGGTGACGTGCTTGCCGAGCACGCCGGGATCGGTGCCGAAGCGGGTATGCCAGTACTTCGAGCTGATCACGATCACCGGGGGGGCGGTCGGCCGGTCGTCGTCCGGGATGATCGTGCGGCCGAGGCGCGCGTTCACGCCGAGCAGCTGGTAGTAGTTGCCAGTGGTGATGAACGCAGTCGCCAGCTCCGCCTGGCCGTCGGCCACCAGATTGAGCCGGCCGTAGGGGGCGCACGCGAACAGGTCCGACATCGTCTTGTTGTCGGCCACGAACTGCTGATACATCGGATACGAGAACGTCGTCTGCATCCGGATGCCCTGCGGCCGCTTGACGAACCCGTACTCGCTCGAGCTCGTCATCATGTCGTTGCGCTTCCCGTGCCAGCGCAGGCGCACCAGCGTGTCGGGCTCGCGGACGTTCACCTGCGTGAGCAGCATCCCGTTCACCGCGCTGAACAGCGCCGTGTTGGCGCCGATGCCGAGCGCCAGCGACAGAACGACCACTGCGGTCCACCCCTTGGCCTGCAGCAGCATGCGGACGGCGTGTCGAAGGTCTTTCAGCATGGTGGTTTAATGAAGTGAATGGGTCGCAGAAGCATACTGCCGGCGGCGCTCGTCGCCATCGGGGTCGTGGTCAACGCCACGGACGCCGTCCAGGCGCCGCGGCCGTCCGGACGCGAGATCGTGCGGCGGGTTGCGGCGCTGACGCGCGCCTCGGTGTGGACGCTCGCCGCGTCCGTGCCCCTCGACTTTCCGGCACATCACCCGCAGGGGCTCGTCAAGATCGGCGACACGTTCCATATGACGGCCGTCGACGTCGCCGGGTTGGGCTACCTGTTCAAATTCGACGCGTCCGGCCGGCTCATCGCCAGCATCACGCTGGGCGAAGGGCAGATGTATCACCCCGGGGGGATCGATTACGACGGCCGCAGCATCTGGGTCACGGTGGCGGAGTACCGGCCGGACAGCCGCTCCATCGTCTACCGGGTCGATCCGGGCACGCTGAAGGCGGCCGAAGTGTTCCGCTTCGCGGACCACCTCGGGGCGATCGTCCACAACACCGACGACCACACGCTGCACGCCGTCAGTTGGGGGTCGCGCCGCTTCTATCGCTGGCCGCTCGGACGGGACGGACGGCCGACCAACCTCGCGGCGCCGCCGGCGGCGTTGCGGACGCTGAACCGCTCGCATTACGTCGACTACCAGGACTGCAAGTACGCCGGCGCGCGGCGCATGGTCTGCACCGGGGTCACCGAGATTCGCGGCTCGCCCGCCACCGCCGCCAAGGGGGATGCCGCAGCCGGACGGTTCCGGCTGGGCGGCATCGACGTCGTCAACCTCGAAGACGGACGTCCGGAATACCAGGTGCCGGTGAACGTCTGGACCACGTCGGGCCTGGTCATCACGCAGAATCCCGTCTGGCTGGAGCCGCATGGCGAAGGTTTGCGCGCCTACGTCGTGCCCGAGGACGACAAGGCGACGCTGTATATCTACGATGTGAGGTAGCGCCGGTTAACGGCTCGCTTCGCTCGCTGTCGGGCAGGGTGGAAGGAGAGTCGCTGCGCTCCCTGTCGGGCAGGGTGGAAGGCGGCGCGCTGCGCTCGGCTGTCGGGGCGAGCTCGCCTCAAGCGGACGCGGAATCGCTGGAATCTTGCGGCGTATCGCGCCGGCGGCTGTCCGCGCGCTGGGCGCGCCAGGCGAGGGTCACCTTTACGTGGCACGTCCGGCACAGCAGCCGGTAGTTCTCCAGTCCGCATTCGCCGCCGCCGTCGGCGACGGGGACGATGTGGTCGGCTTCCCAGCGGGGGCGTTCGGCGCGCCACTGGCGCCGCGCGGCCCGATCGGCGGCGGGGGGCTTGCGGCGCCCCCATTCGCGGTGGGCTTTCAGGACGTTCAGTCCGCACAACTGGCAGATGCCCTTGTCGCGCTTCTTGACTTCGCGGCGCACGTACCAGGGGCTGCTGCGGATCTTCCACTGGTGCACGCAGGCGTCGCCGCAGAACGTCCGCCTCGGCGGCGCGACCGGCGTCCGGCACCAGCGGCAGATCGCTCGGCCGGCCGAATCGCGCTCAGGTATTCCCCATTGATCGGCGGTGACGACCCGCTGCCGCGCGGTACTCATAGATCCGTATATCGGCTCAACCGCGCCGGCAGCGCAGCCTTGCGCCTGCCGCCTTCCGTCATATGATCATGGGCTGTGGAACATCATCAGAGACTCGCGATCCTCGTCGGCGGCGGACCGGCCCCCGGCATCAACAGCGTCATTGCCGCGGCGACCATCCGCGCGCGCCTCGAAGGGGTCGATGTCGTCGGCGTGCGTGACGGCTTCGAGTGGCTCATGCAGGGGGACGTCGATCACATCACGCCGCTGACCATCGAAGCGGTGAGCCGCATCCATTTCCGCGGCGGATCGCATCTCGGCATCGCCCGCGCCAATCCGACGACGTCGCCGGTGCTGCTCGAGCAGACGGTCAACTCGCTGCTGCGGCTGAACGTGACACAGCTCATCACCATCGGCGGCGACGATACGGCCTTCTCGGCGATGCGCGTCGAGCGCCACGCCGCCGGCGCGATCCGCGTGGTGCACGTGCCGAAGACGATCGACAACGATCTCGATCTCCCGGCGCACATCGACACGTTCGGCTATCAGACGGCGCGCCATCACGGCGTCGAGATCGTGCAGAACCTGATGGTCGACGCCAAGACCACCTCGCGGTGGTACTTCGTCGTGGCGATGGGGCGCAAGACCGGGCACCTGGCGCTCGGCATCGGCAAGGCGGCCGGGGCGACGGTGACGCTCGTCGCCGAGGAGTTCAAGCAGCCGACCCCGCTCAAGACCATCGTCGACACGCTGACCGGCGCGATCATCAAACGCCTGAGCTATGGACGCCGCGACGGCGTGGCGGTGATCGCCGAGGGCGTGGTCCTCGGGATCAAGCCGGAAGACCTCGCGCAGCTCGATGCCGCCGAGCGCGACGACCACGGCCACATCCGCATCGACGAGGTCAGCCTCGGCGAGATCCTCAAGGCCCAGGTCACCGCCCGGCTGCGCGAGCTGGGCATCAAGACGACGATCGCGGCCAAGAACATCGGCTACGAGCTGCGGTGCGCCGATCCGATTCCCTTCGACATGGAATACACCCGCGACCTGGGCTACTGCGCCGCCGGGTATCTGCTGGCGGGCGAGGGATCGGCGATGATCTCCATCCAGGGCGGACGGTTCGTGCCGATTCCGTTCGAGACGATGATCGATCCCGAGACGGGGCGCACGCGCGTGCGCGCCGTCGACGTGTCGTCGACGCGCTACGCCATCGCGCGGCGCTACATGATCCGGCTGCGGAAGGAAGACTTCGACGATCCGCACGACGTGGCGAAACTGGCCGCGACCGCGCGTCTCGGGCTGCAGGAGTTCCGCGACCAGTTCGCCTATCTCACGCAGGACGAGCCGGTGGGACCGGTGGCGACGTCGGGTGTGGGGCGCTGAGGCTGTCTGTCTAATCGAAGGAGTCGAAGGACGGCGAAGTTCGCGAAGGAGCTCGAAGGAGCTCGAAGGAGTCTGGTTTCGCTGCTCGAAGTCTCGAAGTTCGAAGGGGCTTCAAGGTTTCTGCGAGCCTTTCGAGCTTCGAGTCCTTCGGCCTTTGAATTCTTCGACCTTCGACCTTCGAATCCTTCGAAGCCGAGGCCGGCCGCTCCTTCGCCTCCTTCGACCTTCGAACCTTCGTCCTTCGACCTTCGAATCCTTCGAAGCCGAGGTCGCCGCTCCTTCGCCTCTTTCGCGTCCTTCGACCCTTCGATTAAAAGGACAGCTACTTGACGACGAGCTTCGCGCGCGAATCCTTCGAAGCCGAGGCCGCCGCTCCTTCGCCTCCTTCGCCTCCTTCGACCCTTCGATTAAGAAGACAGCTACTTGACGACGAGCTTCCCGCGCATCCCCATGGCGAAGTGGCCGGGGAAGCTGCAGATGTAGTTGTAGCTGCCCGGCTTCGCCGGCGCCTTGAAGGTGACTTCGACGGTCTCGCCGGCGCCGGCCAGGGCCGTGGCGGCGATGATGTCGGTCTTCTTGTCGGGCGGGATGAAGCCGGTCTCGCGCGCGTTGAACGCGGCCTTGTTGAACTCGACGGCGTCGACGCCGGGCTTCAGCAGCACGAAGTTGTGCGCCATGATCGTCTTCGGCATCTGGCCCACGGCCTTGAGGACGATCCGGATCGTCTCCCCCGGTTTGGCGGCGATCTCTTCCTTGTCGTATTTCATCTTCTCGTCGCCGGTCAGCTCGATCGTGCGCGGCTTGGCGCCGCCGGCCGCGGGCGCGGGCTTTGTGCCCTGGGTGGCGTGCACGGGCGCGCCGAGGAAGACGGCTGCGGCGAGCACGCAGACAGAGAACAGCTTCATACAGGCAGCGATCCTTTCCGATGGTCAGTCAGCAGGCGGCTTCTAGTGTAACCCGCCGCCGCTACCAGGTGGGGCGCGTCAGCTCGTCCGGCGGCGCCGCGGCGGGGACGAGCAGCATCCAGTATTCGACCTCGACCGTCTGACGGGCCGGGATCCAGCGCAGCGTCGGCGTGCCGAACAGCGGACCGCGCTCGATCATCTGCCGCCGCGTTTCCGGGAACGGCGAGACGCCGAATTCCAGTCCCCAGGTCACGGCGCGGCCGTTCCACGGCGCGCTGGGCCGGGCGCGGTTCTCCTCCCACAGCCCCAGCCAGGGGAAATCGGCGCGCCGCCACACGCAGCCGAACGTCAGGCCCGCGGACGGCGAGTGCGCGGCGACGAACGCGTCTTCGCGCGACGGATCCATCTGCTGCACCGTGTAGGCGCTCGACGCCGGCGCCGACGAGTAGGTGCGCAGATCCGCGGTGCCGCCGCCGACGCGCGGCGCGTGCGGCCACTCGAAATCGGCGGCCGCCGTCAGATAGTCGGCCGGCCCGAAGGGGCCTTCGAAGACGCGGCCGCGCCGCGCCGAGGCTCGCAGCGCGGTGCGCCCGTGCTCGACGAACGGCGGCCCGAGCGTCACGTGCTGCGTCCAGCCGATCGCGCGATCGGTGGCGCTGCGGTTGGTCACCCGCTCGCGCACGCGCAGCGTCCGATCCGCCAGCGCCAGGCGCCGCTCGAACTCCAGTTGCGCTTCGGGCAGCCGCGCGCGCATCGACAGCGCCCCGGCGCTCTCGGGCTCGATGGCGAAGCGGGCCGTGGAGACTTCGCCGTGCACCGGCAAGCCGGCGGCGGCTTCCTCCGCCGACGGACCGCCGAACATGTCGAGACAGAGGTTGTGCCCCATGATGCCGGCGAGCAGCGCGGCGTCGGCGCCGCCGCCGTACTCCGGATGGCGGGCGGGGTCGTACTGCGACGGTTCGATCGACGGCCACGCAGGGGTCCAGAGCGGGTTGATGCCGGTGGCCTTGTCGGCGATCTCGGCGATGTGTCCCCCTTCCTGCAGCACCGTCACGCGCAGCGCGCCGTTCTCGAGGCGCGCTGCCTGGCGATCGCGATACGTCGTCCTCACGCCGGCCGGCTCCTTCCGTTGTGCATTGCGAAACATGACCAAGGGCGTCGCTGTTCGACCCCGGTCCAGTTTGCGGCGGCAACTCTACATGCACCTACCACTTACGCGCAACCGTCATCGTTTGACATTTCGATAAACAACATGCAATGCGAGTTGCTTTTGACACGCATCGGCGGCGGTCATAGCCTGCGCCATCGTAAACGGTCGCTGACTGTACACGAGGGAGGAGCCTCATGCGACGCGTGTGTTACCAAGTGTTCCTGACGGCGTGGATCGCCGTCGCCGCGAGCCTGGCGCTGGCGCCTGCGTCGAGGGCGCAGGGCCTGACCGGCCAGATCTCCGGCACCATCACCGACTCCGGGGGGGGCGTCATGCCCGGAGTGACGGTGACCATCACCAACACCGGCACGAAAGCCACCCGCGACGCCGTCACCGACGCCGAGGGGCGATTCGTGTTCACGGACCTGCTCCGCGGCACGTACGACTTGAAGGCGAGCCTCGCCGGTTTCAAGACCAACGAGCAGACCGGCATCGTGCTGTCGTCCACCGAACGCGTGACGCTGAAGACCATCGTCCTCGAAGTCGGCGGCGTGACCGAAACGGTCACGGTGCAGTCCGAGACCGTCAGGGTCCAGACGCTGACCGGCGAGCGTTCCGCGACCATCACTGCCAGCCAGATCGAGGACATCGGCCTGAAGGGGCGCGACTTCATGGGCAGCCTCAAGATGCTGCCCGGTGTCATCGACACGTCGGCGCGCGACGCCCCGGGCTGGAATTCGGTCGGCGGCATGTCGATCAACGGCCAGACGTCGTTCAACTTCTCGTACGACGGCGTGACCAACAAGGACACCGGCTCGAACTCGGGGAACTACGCCGCGCCGGCGCTCGACTCGATCGCGGAAGTCAAGGTCCAGGCGTCGAACTTCCAGGCCGAGTACGGCCGCAGTTCCGGGGCGACGATCACCGTCGTCACCAAGAGCGGCACGCGTGATTTTCACGGCACCGCGGCGTACTACAAGCGCAACGAGAAGTTCAACACGAACACGTGGGACCGCCGGCGGCAGTGCGCCGCGGGGCAGGCCGCGAGCTGTGTCAAGGCGCCCTACCGCTTCGACAACACGGCGTGGACGATCGGTGGTCCGGTTCTCCTGCCGGGTACCGGCTTCAATCAGAACCGCGACAAGCTGTTCTTCTTCTTCTCGCAGGACCTGCTGCCGCGCAAGGATCCCGGGACGCTGCAGCTGAGCAGCATGCCGACGGCGCTGGAGCGGGCGGGGGATTTCTCGCAGACGTTCGACAGCCAGGGCCGCGTCCGCTGGATCAGGGATCCGCTCCTCGCCGCGCAGGGGCTGGCGTGCAACGTCAACACCGGCGGGCCGGGCTGCTTCCCGGACAACAAGATTCCGGCGAACCGCATCAACCCGATCGGGCAGATGATGCTGAACCTGTTTCCGCTGCCGAACGCGACGGATCCGTCGGGCAGCCGGCAGTACAACTACACCTACCAGAACGTGCTCGAGCGGCCGCGCAACGACCAGGTGGCGCGCGTCGACTACAACATCGCCCGCAACTCCACCTTCTACACCCGGGTGCAGTTCGGCAACGAAGTGAACTCGCGCGGCGCCAATGCGTTCCTCGGGGCCGGCACCGGCAACGGGGGGAACGCCGGCTGGCCGCAGTTCAACACGTCGTACGAAGTCGGCTCGCTCAGCATGGTGAGCACGCTGCTGCACACGTTCAGTTCGTCGACGGTCGCCGAGGTGACGGTCGGGCGGAACTGGGCCGAACAGCTGGTGAGCCACGTGACGCAGGCCGATCTCGATCGCAACGATCGCCGCGTGGTGCTCGGCGGGCTGCCGCAGTTCTTCCCGAGCGCCAACCCGCAGTACCTCGTGCCGCAGATCAGTTTCGGCGGGACCAACGCGCTGCCGAACACCCGCGGCATCGGCGTGGCGGATCGCTATCCGTTCAACGCCAGCAACATCATCTGGAACTACTCGGCGAACCTGTCGAAGATTGCCGGCCGTCACAACATGAAGACCGGGATCTTCTACGAGCACACCGCGCGGCCGGCGCCGCGCGCGTCGGTCTTCAACGGCAACTACAACTTCGACGGCAACGCGAGCAACCCCTTCGACACCAACCTCGGGTGGGCCAACGCGCTGCTCGGATCGATCAACAGCTACACCGAGTCGACGGCCAAGCCGTACGCGGAGGGACGGTTCAACCAGGTCGAGGGCTTCGTGCAGGACAACTGGCGCGTGAGCTCGCGTCTCACGCTCGACTTCGGCGTGCGCTTCTACTACCTCGGTCCGACGTTCGTCGCCGGCCAGGACGTGTCGTATTTCGACGCCGCACAATGGTCGGAGTCGTCGGCCCCGCTCCTCTTCCAGGCGGTCTGCCCGAACAACGCGGCGAGCTGCGCCGGCAACGTACGGCAGGCGAGGAATCCGCTGACCGGCCAGATCCTGAACAACACCTACATCGACAAACTGGTGCCGGGCTCCGGCGACTTCTACGAAGGCATGGTGGTCACCAAGGAGACGGTCTACAAGGGGGAGTTCCTGACGCCGGCGCCGCGCCTCGGGTTCGCGTGGAACGTGTTCGGCAATGACAAGACGTCGGTCCGTGGCGGATGGGGCCTCTTCTACGACCGCTATTCGGACGACTTCATTCTGTCGCTCGTCGAGCAGCCGCCGCTCATGGACACGCGGACGACGAGCTTCACGACGATCGGAGATCTGCAGAACTCGCAGCTGATCCAGAGCCCGCGCGGGGTGACCGCCTTCGCCAAGTTCAAGGCGCCGACGGTCTACAACTGGAGCATCGGCGTGCAGCAGGCCCTGCCCTGGAACCTGATCGCCGACGTCGCCTATGTCGGGAACGCCGGGCGCAACCAGCCGGTCCAGCGGGCGATCAACGACTTGCCCTACGGCACGCTGTTGCGGCCGGAGAACCGCGATCCCACCAACAGCGGCCAGCCGATCGCGACCAACTACCTGCGGCCCTACCGCGGCTACGGCGGCATCAACGTGCGCGACTGGATCGGCTACAACGACTACCATTCGATCCAGGTCGCGGTGAACCGCCGCTTCTCGCACGGCCTCGCCTTTGGCGCCAGCTACACCGGCATGAAGCGCAAGGCCATCGGGACCTTCGATCCGTTCCTGGACGAGGCCACCAACAAGGCGCGCAACTACACCTTCAACAACAGCCGGCCCCACAGCCTCGTGATCAACTACAACTACGAGCTGCCCAAGGCGAGCGGCCGATGGAACAACCTGTTCACGAAGCTCGTGCTCGACGGCTGGCAGATCTCCGGCATCAGCACGCTGCAGAGCGAGAACCGCACCGGCTTCACCTACACGTTCACCGGCGCGCCGACGAACGACCTGTCGGGCAACGGCGGTCAGCGGCGCGTGACGCTCGTGTGCAACCCCAACCTGCCGAGCAGCCAGCGGACGTTCGATCGCCAGTTCCGCACGGAGTGCATCCAGCCCGGCGGCGGTCCGAACGATCCGTTCTACCTCGGGACGTCGACCAACGACGAGTACCATCCGCCGGGTTACGTCAACCACGACATCACGTTCTTCAAGAACTTCGCGATCGGCAGCCGCACGCTGCAGTTCCGCGCGGAGCTCTACAACGCGTTCAATGCGACGCAATACCAGGGGGTCGACACGAGCGCGGTGTTCGACTACGCCACCGGGCAGCAGACGGATACGAACTTCGGCCGTATCACCGGGGTGCGGGCGAATACCAACCGGATCATTCAGCTGGGTCTCAGGTTCCGGTTCTGAGTCACGCGGGCGCCCTTCGGGGCGCCCGGTTCACGTTCTGAGTGAGTGTCGCGAGGCACGCCTCGCACCGCGCCGCCGCGGACCCCAAGGACTCCTCCCGAGATGCCGGAGGGTCTCAGGCGGCGCGGTCCCGTTGTCTTCGTTTCTGGAATCCGCCATGAATAGAGCGCATCGGCTTCGGTTCGTCGGCACGTCCATCCTGTTGGCCGCGTTCATCGCGCCTGCCGCCGCCCGGCAGGCGCCCCAGCCGCCGGCGCCGGCGACGGGCCAGCCGCCGGCGCCGCAGCCGGGCCAGGGGCGAGGGCGGGGCGCCGGCGCGCCGCAAGTGGTCTCACCGGACGTGTCAGCCGACCGCCGGATCACCTTCCGCATTCACGCGCCGCAGGCGCAGGCGGTCCGCGTCAGCGCCGGCGACATTCCCGGCCTGGGTCAGACCGGCGTGATGACGAAAGGGGACAACGCCGTCTGGACGTTCACGTCGGCTCCGGTGCCGGCTGGCGCGTATCGCTACAACATCAACGTCGACGGCGTCGCGGTGATCGATCCGCGCAACCCGCTGACGAGCGTGTCGAACAACAACGTCTGGAGCCTGGCGCTCGTGCCGGGATCGGATTTGTTCGACACCAGGCAGGTGCCGCACGGCGCGGTCGCCAGCGTCACCTACTACTCGGCGCCGCTGCAGCGGCATCGCCGCATGCACGTCTACACGCCGCCCGGGTACGAATCCAGCACCACGAGGTACCCGGTGTTCTACCTGCTGCACGGCGCGGGCGACTCCGACGAGGCGTGGACCTCGGTCGGCCGTGCCGGCATCATCCTCGACAACCTCATCGCCGCGAAGAAGGCGCAGCCGATGATCGTCGTGATGCCGGCGGGGCACACCAACGGGCCGGCGCCCGGCATGGGACCGGCGCCGGCGCCGCTCACGATTGCGCCGGGGCAGCCCGACGAGTTCACGCAGGACTTCACGATGGCGGTCCGCCCCTACATCGAGAAGCACTACCGGGTGCGGACCGGGCGCGAACACCGCGCGATTGCCGGGCTGTCGATGGGCGGCAGCCAGACCCTGAACATCGCCGTTCCCAATCTCCACGACTACGCCTACGTGGGCGTGTTCAGCTCCGGCCTGATCGGGGGCGCAGGCGGACGCGGGCGTGGCGCCGCGCCCGCCGCCGAGGCGAGTGCGTCGCCGGCCGCGCCGCCGCCGCCGTTCGGAGAGGCGTGGGAGAAGCGTCACCTGGCGATGCTCGACAACGCCGCCGCGAAGAAAGGGCTCAAACTGCTCTGGTTCAGCACCGGCAAGGACGACTTCCTGATCGAGACGACGCGCTCGACGGTGGAGCTGCTCAAGCGCCACGGCTTCACGCCGCGTTTCACGGAAAGCGACGGCGGCCACACCTGGCTGAACTGGCGCGACTATCTGTCGCAGTTCGCCCCGCTGCTGTTCCAGCCCTAGTGCGCGCGCTCATCGCACTCTCCGGGTGAAAAAGCCGAGCTGACGCGGCGCGCCCCGCGAACGCGCCGGCTCTGGTTACAATCTTTCCATGCCGAAGACCGGGATTCTGATCGCCGCGGCGATCTTCGCGGCCGCTGCCGCGGGCGCGGGCGCCCGCCAGGCGCCGATGGCCGGGCGTACGCTGACGCCGGAGGAAATCGCCGAACTGGCGAAGACGATGCCGGAGGGGGCGAATCGCGAGCTGACCGTCCGCGTGTGCGGCGCCTGCCACGAGCCGCAGCGCGCCGCGTCCGTGCGCCTGACCCGCGAGGGGTGGGAGACCGTGGTCGCGAAGATGGTCGGACTGGGCGCGAAGGGGACGGACGAGGAGCTGGGCAGAGTGGTCGACTACCTCGCCGAGCACTACAAGGGAGAGGCGGCCAAGCCGATCAACCTGAACACGGCGCCGGCCATCGATCTGGAGAGCGTCGCGGGGCTGCTCCGGAAGGAAGCGGCGCTGTGGATCAAGTACCGGAACGACGTCGGGCCGTGCAAGAGCATCGACGATCTGAAGAAGGTCCCCGGATTCCCGTTCAACAAGGTGGACACCAAGCGGGATCGGCTGGTTTGCTTCTGACGCGCCAGACTCGTTAAGCTGTCGCCACACGCAAGCCGCATCGATTCGCACGAAGGGGAGACGTATGCGTCCACGAGCCGGCACCCGCCGCGCCCGATCCGCGATGGCACTGGCGGCCGGGCTCTGCGCGCTCTCGATCGCCCATGCGCAGGAACAGGGGCGCGGGAGAGGAGCGGCGCAGCCGCCGGCTCCGCCTCCCAGCATCCTCGGCCGTCTGCCCGTCGTCGACCAGGCGGCGCACGACCGCGGGCGCGCCATCTGGGCGAGCGAGTGCATCACCTGCCACGGTTCGCAGGCGCGCGGGTCGGAGTCCGGTCCCAATATCATCCGGAGCAAGACGGTCAATTACGATCGGTTCGCCGAGCGCGCCGGCAGCGTGCTCGGGCCGTTCCTCAAAGGCGGCCATCCGGCGCAGACCCGGAAGTCGACCGTGTCGTTCACGGATGAAGAGATCGTCGCGCTCGCCAACTTCCTGCGCGAGCGCGTCAACGACACGATGCGGCAGTCGCCGCTGTTCACCGTCTCCGACATCCTCGTCGGCGACCCGCAGGCAGGTGAGGCCTATTTCAAGGGTGAAGGGGGCTGCGCGGCCTGCCACACCGACACGACGCGCAGCCTCGCCGGGATTGGCAGCCGGCTGCAGCCGGTCGACCTGCAGCAGCGGATGCTGTTTCCGGCGAGCGGCCGCGGCGGGCGCGGCGCCGGGCGCGCCGGCGGACCGCCGGGGGCCAGCCGGAACGCGATCATCGTCACGGTCACGCCGCCGCAGGGCACGCCGCTGTCGGGCGAGCTGGTGGAGGAGAGCGACTTCTACATCACGCTGCGGCATTCCGACGGCCCGATCCGCGTCATCCGCCGCACTCCGAACATGAAGGTGGTCAAGGTCAATCCGCTGCAGGCGCACATCGACCTGCTGGACCGCATCACCGACAAGCAGATTCACGACGTTGTCGCCTACCTGGCGAGGATGAAATGAGAGCCATGCGTGCAGCCCTGATTGCAGCCGCGCTCGCCTCGGCGGCGCTGGCGGCGCAGCAGCCGCCGGCTTCGCCGGTCGCGCTGACGGCGGATCAAATCGAGAACCCGACCACCGAGTCGTGGCCGACCTACAACGGCGACTACTCGGGCCGCCGCTACAGTCCGCTGCTCAAGATCAACACCGGGAACGTGAAGAACCTGAGCCTGGCGTGGATCTACGACCTGCCGGCGGGCGGCACGATCAAGGCGACGCCGCTGCAGGTCGGCGGCGTGCTCTACTTCACGACGCCCAATCACGTCTATGCCGTCGAGGCGCGCACCGGCCGCGAGCTGTGGCACTTCAATTACTCGCGCAGCCGCGGCGGCATCCAGATCGGCAATCGCGGGGTGGCCATCCTCAACGACACCGTCTACTTCGTCACCACCGACTGCAATCTCGTCGCGCTCGACATCAAGACGGGCAGCGAGAAGTGGGCGAAGGAGTTCTGCTCGCTCGAGATGATGTATTACGGCTCGATCGCGCCGGTCGTGGTGAAGGACAAGCTGATTCTCGGCCCGAGCGGCGACGATCTCGACGTGCCGGCGTACCTCGACGCCCGCAGCCCGGAGACGGGAGATCTCATCTGGCGCTGGTATGTCACGCCGCAGAAGCCGGGCGATCCCGGCCTCGAGAGCTGGCCGAATCTCGACATGGCGAAGCATGGCGGCGGCATGACCTGGCAGCCGATCACCTACGATCCCGAGCTGAACCTGATCTACGTGACGACCGGCAACCCGCAGCCGGTGATCGCCCACGCGAATCGGAAGGGGGCGAATCTCTACACCGCGTCAATCGTGGCGTTGAACGCCGACACCGGGAAGATGGTCTGGTACTTCCAGGCGTCGCCGCACGACACGCACGACTGGGACGCGACCCAGACCGCGGTGATCTTCGACGGCACGATCAACGGTCAGCGGCGGAAGCTGATCGCGCAGGCCTCGCGCAACGGCAAGTTCTTCGTGCTCGATCGCACCGACGGCAAGGCCGTGGTGTCGAGCGAATACATCAAGACCAACTGGTCGCTCGGCCATGACGACCAGGGAGTGCCGATTCCCAATCCGGCGAAGAACCCGCAGGTCGCCGGCGCGCTGGTGACGCCGAATCAGGGAGGCGCCACCAACTGGTTTCCGCCGAGCTTCAGCCCGCAGTCCGGCCTCTTCTACGTCAACGCCACCCGCGCCTTCAGCGTCTGGTATCTCTACGACGTCAGCGAGAACCCGATGGGGTGGGGGGGCACCGACCGCGGCGGCTATACCGAGCAGCCGCAGCTGAAGGCGATCGACTACAAGACCGGTGACGTGCGCTGGAGCATCCCGCGCTACGGCGGCAACTCCGGCCTGCTCACGACCGCCGGCAATCTGCTGTTCGGGTCGGCCGCCGGCGGCATCGGCGCCTACAACGCGACCACCGGCGAGCCGCTGTGGAACGCCCGCGTCGGCAGTTCCGTCACCAACGGGCCGATCACCTACCAGCTCGATGGCCTGCAGTACGTCATCGCCGGGGCAGGGAATCGACTGGTGGCGTTCGTTCTCAATCAGTGAACGGAGGTCGACGGAGGGAACGGATCAACAGAACGGAGCAACGGAGGCAACGGAGGTGAACGGAGCCTGTTGGTTTTCTTGCTGAACCAGCCAGACTCCGTTTACCTCCGTTGCCTCCGTTGCCTCCGTTGCTCCGTTGCTGGAATCCGTTCCCTCCGTCAACCTCCGTTGATCAGCGCCGCTCGTCCAGGAACCCGAAGGCGTGCAGCGTGCCGTCGGTGGTGCCGACGTAGATCTGGCTGAGCGCGCTCCAGAAGCTGCCCGGGGCCGCCGCGGCCTTCATCGCCCTGCCGCTCGTCCACAACTGCTTGCCGGACGTGCCGTCGAAGGCGTGCAGCACCGCCGGCGTCGCCGCGCGTCCGGGTGCGAGCGCGAAGACGACGCCGTTCACGACGATCGGCGTCGCCGGGGACGCCACGCTGGCGGTCCAGCCGCGTTCGAGCGAGACCGCGCCACCCGCGTCTCCGACCTTCAGGGTGGTCAGACCGGTCGACGTCGGCACCACGATCCAGCGCGCGCCCGCGGTGACGATCGGCGCAGGAGCGCCCTGGCCGCGCCCGCCGCCACCCTGCGGAGGCGCCGGAGTCGCCGGTGCGGCCGGCGGCGGCGGAGCCGTGACGGTGAGTTCCTGCCAGGTCGCGAGCGCGGTGCCCGCGATCGAGCCGCCGGCGCCCGTCACCGCAGCCGACGTATGCAGCGCGGTACCGTGATCGCCGCCGCCGAGTGAGTTCGCCGCGAGCACGACGACGCGGCCGTCCTTCGTCGCCGCCGCCACCACCTCACGATCGCCGTGCTTGAACACGGTCGGTCCGGTGGCGAACTCGACGCCGGCCCTGGTGAACCAGTCCTTCAGCTGCAGCGTTGTCGGATCCAGCGCGACGATCGCGTTGACCTTGCCGTCGCCGGTCGCCGTCCCCGGGCCGATGGCGGCGAACAGGGTGCCGTCGGTGGCGAATGCGATGCGCCCGACGATCGGGCCGCCGTTGCTCTTCCACGAGACCACCGGCTTGCTCTCGCTCGCCAGATCGATCCCCCACACCGCGTTCGGCGCCCCGCCGCAGCTTCCGGTGGTGGTGGCGTAGAGCGTCGTGTTCACCGCGATGGTGTCGGTCCACTGCGCGTTCGACGGGATGAACTCCGCCGGGCGCTGGATGTCCTTGCCGGACGGCAGGCCGAGCACGTGCAGCACACCGTCGCTCGACAGCGCGTAGACGACGCCGGAGGCGCGCCCCAGTCCGCCGCCGCCGCCGATCTGTTCGGGCGTGGCGCCGGGAATTCCGGGACCACCCTGGCCGCGTCCGCCGCCGCCCTGGCCGCCGCCCGGAGCCGCGCCGGCAGGAGGCGCACCCGCAGGAGGCGCACCCGCCGGCGCAGCGCCCGGCGCACCGCCGGCGCCGCGTTGCGGCGCACCTTGCGGACCTGCGCCCTGGCCGAGGCCGGCCTGCGCTCCCGGAGCCGCGGGAGCGCCGCCGCCGGCGCGTCCGCCGCGCCCTTCGAGCGGAACCCCCTGTCCAGGCTCGCCGATGACGCTGCGATACGACTGGCCGGCGCGTCCGCCGCCCGGCGCATCGAGGCCGGCGAGGGCGAGCGTGATCGGCGGCGGCTCCAGCGTCACGATCCGCGTCGGTCCCGCCGTCATGCCGCCGGGGCACTGCGCGGTCGCGGCGGGAATCGGCGCCTCGAAGCGGCGCTGCCAGACGACGTAGCCGGTGTCGTTGTCGATCGCGTAGACGTTGTTCGAGCTGCCGGCGACGACGGACATCGGCACGAAGAGCGTGACGCCGTTGGCCGTGACGCCGTGCAGGAGTCCGTTGCCGCCGCGATTACGGTTGTCGAGCTTCTGCGTCCACTGCAGCTCGAACCCCGGCTTCGACATCGATGCCACCGAGATCTTCGGATCGGTGCGGACCCAGTAGGTCCGCTGCGCGTCGCCGCCGGCGGTCAGCCATTCGGTGGAACCGCGGCCGACCTGCGCACCGAGTCGTCCGACGAGCACCGCAACTCCAAGCGCGGTTCCTGCTACGAGAAGTCTGTGTGTGTTCACCATGCGTTGCTCACTGTCGGTTACCGGTTACCAGTTGCCAGTTGCCAGTTGCCAGTTGCCAGTTGCCAGTTGCCAGTTACCGGTTACCGGTTACTGGTTACTGGTTACCGGTTACCGGTTACCGGCTACTGTTTCACTCCGAAGGCGTACAGCACGCCGTCCCACGTCGCGATGTAGGCGCGGCCGTTGGCGACCGTGAGTCCGCTGAAATGGTTCCAGGATTCGATCTGCGTGCCGCTCGACCACAGCTCCTTGCCGGTCTGACCGTCGAGCGCATAGAGCGCGGCCTTGCGGGAGTTCGGGACGCGGCGCGCCGGGCCCGAGCTCAGTCCGCCGCCATACCGCGCGCCTCCGGGCTCGTTCCACGCCGCGTCGGGGACCACCTGCGTCGCGTCCTCGCCGGCGGCATAGGCGAACACGATGCCGTTGGCGATGACCGCTTCTTCGGCGAGGTCCATGTCGCGGGAGAGCCAGGCCGGGGTGAGCTGCCACTTGCCCGCGCGCTGTTCCAGCTTGTAGGCCGCGACGCCGCCCCCCTGTCCGCGCGCGTGTTCGATCGGCGCCTTGAACTCCTTGCTCACCGGCCCCCAGAACGGCACGATGACCCACAGCGTGCCGCGGTCCTCCCAGACGCTGATCGAGCCCCACACACCGCGGCCGTCGAATGCCTGCGCGTCGTTGCAGAGCAGCGGCGTGGTGTGCAGCGTGGTGCGATGGTCCTCGCCGCCGAGCGACTCGCGATCGAGCAGCCACATGCGGCACTCCTTGCTGGTGCCGATCAGGAACTTCCGGCCGCGGTAATCGAAGGCGACCGGGGTGACGTTGACGTCGAGGTCGCGGCGGAACAGCCAGTTCGCGTTGGGCGCGCCGAAATAGTCCTCGAGCTGCAGCTGCTTGTTGGCGTCCATCTTCACGCCGACGATGCCGTTGCCGAGGCGGCGGTTGGCGGGATCGAACAGCGCGTCGCCGGTGCCGAGATACGCCACGCCTTCGGGCGAGATCGAGGCGCCGCGCCGCCCCCAGAGCCCGCCGCCGGCGGGAATGAAGGCGCTCGCCTTCTTCGTGGCGAGGTCGAACGAGTAGAAGGCGTTGGTGAGACCGCCGCAGCCCTGCGCGGTCGCTGTGTAGATCGCGCCGTTGTACAGGTTCAGCGCGTATGGCTTGCCCCCGCCCGGCATGAACTTCTCCGGCGGCGTGGCGTCCTGTCCGTCCGCGGCGTTGACCTGGCGCAGCCGTCCGTCCCACGACACCGCGTACACGGTGTACTTGCCCGGCGAGACCTGCGCCATCGTCGGCACCGCCGTCTGCCCGGCGGGGCAGAGCGTGTTGTTGGACGGCGGCGCCGGATCCGGTCCGCCGTCGAACTTCTTGTGCCAGAGCTGCTGTCCGGTGGCGACGTCGACGCCGAACAGGTCGTCGCTGATGCCGGCGACGACGCCGATCTCCTTGACGCCGTTCGCCGTCTGCACGCGCTCGGCGATGAGCGGCGCGAACAGGTTGTGCATCGCGCGCGGCGTGCTGTCGAGCTTCAGCTTCCACAGCAGCTTCGTGCTGCCGACGTTCTGCAGGGTGAAGATCTTCTCGTCCTTCACCCAGCCGGTCCGTCCGTTGTCGACCCCCTCGGTAAGGAACTCAGTCGCGCACAGTGTCGCGCCTGCGCAAAGCACCAGTCCGGCTACTAGTCGTTTCATGTGTGTGCGAGCTCCCGCTTGCCGCTGTCCGCGAACCGCTACTGCTGTTTCAGCCAGATGTTGCGGTATTCGATCTTCATCGGCGGCCCGGTGTGGATCTGGAATCCGAGCAGCCCCTTCATCGCCCGCCCCTTCGGATCGTCGTCGATCAGGACGCAGGTGACGCTGCCGTTGACGATCTGGGTGATCAGGTTGCCCTTGGCGATCAGGTGTACCTGGTTCCAGTTGTTGTTGTTGAAGACCCCGCGCAGATCGTTCGGGCCTGTCTGCAGCGAGCCGAGCGCCTGGACGACGCCGGCCGGTGTGACGGTGGCGAGCTGGCCGCGCATGGCGAGGAACTGTCGTCCCCGTTCCTCGTAAATCTGCCCGGTGAACTGATTGTTGAAGTCGATGTCCGCCTGGTAGCCCTTCAACACCCACTTGCCTTCGATCGGTCTGGCCCCTTCGCCGGTGACGGTGCCGGCGGGCAGATGCGTGCTGCGGAACTGGATGCCGCTGTTCGACGCGTTGATGCGGTACTCGAGCTTCAATTCGAAGTCGCCCGGTTCGCCGCCGCGCCAGATGATGAACGTGTTCTCGCGGACGGGGTTCTCGGCGGTGCTGGTCCCGGTGATGGCGTTGTTCTCGACCTTCCAGAACGTGGGGTCGCCGTCCCAGCCCTTCAACGTGGTGCCGTCGAAGATCTGCGTGAACCCGTCGGTGTTGTCGAACGGCACCATCGGCACGCGGCCGCCGCCGCCGCCGCGGCCGCGCCCTTCGCCACGCCCTTGCCCGGCGCCGCGTCCGGCCGGCGGCTGTCCGGCGGGCGGCTGGGCGCCTGCCGGCGGCCGCGCCGACGGCTGGCCGGCCGGCGGGTGGGCGGGAGGCTGCGCACCCTGGTGCGCGGACACCACCGCGAGGAGCATCAGCGTGCCGACACCGGCTGCGGTCACATGACGAATGCGCATGGAATCTCCCCTGCGAGAAGAAAAATAGTGACGAGACAATACATCGGACCGCGCGACTCGCGGAGGCCCGAGTCGGCGTCTCGCCGTCGTCTCGCATTGCGAACCGCTCATCGCCGGATGACGGCGCCAGGCGGCGCGAGTGCCGCGCGCGGTCGTTGCGCAGAGCAAAACTATTCGAACACCCGCACGCGCCGCGCGAGGATATCGGCGAACCAGCAGAGCAGCGCGAGCAGCAGCAGCGCCCCCGAGACCGGACGCCGCACCGCCGGGTGCTCGGTGGGTTTCTGCCGCAGCGTCTCGGCCGCCGGCCGGAACGCGCCGCCGGTCGCGTCCGCGAAGGCGTGCAGGCGCTCCAGGTCGGCGTCGCGGAACCGGTATTCCGCCATCGGATCGGGCAGCACGAACCGCGTCGCAGCGGACGTGCCGTCGAGGCCGCGCACGCCGACCGTCAGCCGCCGTGCCGGCGCGATCACGTCCGCTTCGTAGCGGCCCGGCGCCACCTGCCGCGCCACCGTCGCGGCCGTCCGTCGGCCATCCGCGTCCAGCGTGACTTCGGGCCGCAGCAGGTTCCGGAGACCGCCCGATTGGTCGCGAGCCTCGATCGCGACGCGGTGAGCGACCGCGCCGCGCCGCACCGGTCCGGGTGTCACCTCGACCACGAGCGGCGGCGGCGTCTGCCGCTGCAGCGAACGCACCAGCGTCGCGAAGAACGGACCGTAGCCGCGCCAGCCGACCCAGTTGGCGCCCCAGCGATCCTTCACGTCGGAGGCGAACACCGCCGTGCGCCCCGCCCCCGCCGGCCAGAACGCCAGCACCGGTTCGTCGTCATCGGTGGCGACGACCTCCATCGCCCCGTTCTTCATCGTCGTCGCCGTCCGGCCCTTGAGCGGCGGCAGCGCGCCGATCGGCGTCACGCCGAAGAAGCCGGGGACCTTCATCACCGGCTTGATGGATCGCTCGTCGAACGCCTCGTTCGCCGCATCGCGCGCCTCCTTGACGAACACCTGCGGCAGTTCGCGCGCGTCGGCCACCGCGTACTGCTGCCCCTTGCCCCAGGCGGCGATGCTGCGCAGCAGCTCCTGGTCGGCCGCCGGGCCGACGGCGATGGCGGAGACGGTGATGTTCGCCTTGACCATCTTGCCGACCAGCTCTTCGTACTTGTCCGGATAGGTGCGGCCGTCCGAGAGCAGGACGACGTGCTTGGTCCGCGCCCGCGCGGCGCGCAGCGCGAGATACGCCTGCTCCAGCGCCGGGTAGATCAGCGTGCGCCCCGCCGGCTCGATCGCGGCGATGCGCTGGCGGATGCTCTCACGATTGCGCCCGACGTTGCGGACGGTGACGTCCCAGACGTAATCCTCGTTGAAGGTGATGATGCCGACGGCCTGTTCGTCCGTCATCACGTCCACGGCCGCCTGCGCCGCGGCCTTCGAAAGGTTCATCGCCGGCCCGGCCATGCTCCACGACCGATCGAGGACGATCACCAGCGCCAGCGTGGCATCCCGGCGCTCGAACGTCACCGGTGCGACCCGTTCGAGCGCGGTGTCCTTGTATCCCTCCTCGCCGAAGACGGCGTCACCGCCGGCGATGAGCAGACCGCCGCCGTCACGCTCGACGTAGGTCTCGATGGCGCTCATCGACGCAGGGGGGATGCTCCGTGCCGCGATGTCGCTGAGAATGACGACGTCATATCCGCTGAGGCCGGCGGGATCGCGCGGCAGCGTTCCCGGCGAGGCTGCCGTGACGTCGAACCCCGACGCGGTGAGCGCGCCGGTGAGATAGCGCGCGCCGCGCGGCGTTCCTTCCGCGTACAGCACTCGCGGCCGCGCTTCGACGTGGACTTCGCGCGCGAGGCTGTCGTTGCCGCGCAGCGGATCGCCCGCGGCCTCGACGGACGCATCGACGGCGATCGTGCCCGGCGTGTCGATCTGAACGTCGAGCGGCACCGTCGTCCGCCCCCTGGGGAGGGGGACGGTTCGGCTCGCCAGCACGCCGTCGCGGGCGCGGACCGAAACCGTCGCCGTCGTCTCGCGCTGGCTCGCGACCTCGATCGCCGCGGTGAACATCGCCCCGGCGGTGACCCGCTCGGGGACGCGGACCGCGTCTATCCACGTATCGCCAAGGGTGCGCGGCGCGAGCGGCTCCACCGACAGCGGAATGCCCGCCGCGGCCAGCCGCCGCACCGCTTCGCGCGCATCCCCGGCGACGTCACGCCCGTCCGTGAAGAGAACGATGCGCGGGATGTGGCCCGGCGCGAGCGCCGTCCGCGCCGCTTCGAGCGCCCGCTCCAGATCGGTGCCGCCGCGTTCGAACCTGTCTGTGGCGCCGTCTTCCGTCTTGCGAAGCGCTTCCGTACTGGGGACCGTATGCGGCCTGCCGCCGAACGCGACGATGCGCCAATGAGAGGGCGACAGGCTCGCGTTCAACTCGTCGATCCGGCCTGCCGCGCGCTCGATTGCCGGCGACCCGATGCTGTGCGAGACGTCGACGGCATAGACCACCGACGTGCGCGACGTGCGGGTGCCAATCACCGGCCGCGCCAGGGCGAGCGCGATGGACGCCAGGATCGCGGCGCGGAAGGTCGACTGGAGCCGGCGCTGCCGCGGATTGAACGTGGTCCGCGCGTGGCGCGACAGCCAGAACACGATGGGCACCGCGAGGAGCAGCCACAGCGCCGCCGGGGAGGTCCAGGTGACGGCCGGCATCACACCGTAATCCGCCGCAGCCAGGTCCACCACTCGACGAGCGCGGCCGCGAACGCCAATCCCGCGAGATAGATCCACCACGGACGGCTGCGCAGCGCGGCCGCCGCGAGCGAGGCCTGAGCCGCCTGACCCGCCGGCGCCTGCCGCAGGTTGGAGAGCCGCGGATCGCCCGCGTTGACCGCGAAGGTGGATCGCGACCCGCGCCGTTCGACGCTGTAGAACCCCGGCGTCCGGAGCGTCGCCACCGTTTCAGCGGGAAAGCGGACGAGCGGCAGCGGGGTCCCGTTCGGGTCGGTCACCCGCTCCACGGATGGATCGAACAGCGCCAGCCCGGGACGCCGCGCCGCCGCGTCGTCGTGCGCCGACAGCCAGTCCAGCGCGTTGCCGATCAACACCGGGAACGCGGGCGCATCGGCGAGGTTGGATCCGCGGGCGCCGAAGGCGACGACGACCATCCTCGACGCATCGATCCGATCGCGGACCGATATCAACGGCAGCTCGCGCGTCGACGCGGCGATCGGCGTCAGGCCGTCCGCGCCGTACTGCGCCGCGCGCGCGATCGACAACGTCAGCGGATCGACCCCGCGCAGCACCGGATGCGTCCCCACGGCAATCCACTGCGGATCCTCGGCGTCCGTTGCCGGCGGATGGAACAACAGTGCCGGCACGGGAGGCAGCGCCGGCGGCGCCCACTCGTCGAAAATGACGACGTTCTCGCCGGAAGGTTTGTAGTCGGCGGGGGAGACGAACGCCGGCTTCACGTTCGGGCTCTGCGTCAACAGCTTCGCCAGCCACGTGGTCTGCGCACCGACGACCGTGACCGCGATCGGATCGGCTGCCGCGATCCATGCGGAGGCCTCGTCGTCTATCGGCAGCGCGTCGTCACCGGCGTCCACCCGCGCGGTCAGCCGCGGCGCGCCGGCAGTGGCGATCGGAATGAGGTGTCTGACGGACTGGCCGTCCTCGATGGCGACGCTTCGCTGCAGGATGGTGGCCTCTCCGCGCCGAACCGAGATGCGCGCGTCGGTGCGCGGCCCGAAGTTCGTCGCCTCGAGATAGATCTCGGTCTGCCCCGCGTCCCCCTGGCGCACGTCGAACGCGGTGATCGCCACGTTCGACGCGGCCTGATACACCGAATGAACGGTGACGGTTTGATCCGCCGGAGGGGCCGCCGTCCCGTCGGTGATGAAGTGCACCGCATGGGCATCCTCGAGCTCCGGCCACGCACCCGCAGCGCCGCCGGGCGCCAGGCGGTCGAGCGCGGCATCGATCAGCGCACGGTCGGCCGTCGGCCCTTCGATGATCCCGTCGCTCGTCGTCGCCACCGCCACCTCGCCGCCCGCCGCGGCGGCGATTCGTCTGGCTTCGCCGAGCGCACGCTCCCATCGCGTGCCGCCTGTCGTCCGGGCGAGCATCGACAGCGATGCGTCGAGCACGACGAGCGTCCGCGTGCCGTCCCCCTCGCTCGGCGAGCCGGTGCGGCGCGGATCGCCGATCGCGAATGCGAGCGCGGCGGCAATGGCGCAGGTCACGATCAGCGACACCGCCCGCCGGATCCGGTCCCACAACGTGACCTGCCGCGGGTCGGCGAGCACGCGCGACCAGAGGAGCAGCGAGGGCACCGCGACACGCGCCGGCCGCAGCTTGCGGAAGAACAGATACGCGGCGAGCGCGACCGCCGCCGCGGCAAACGCGATCGTCATTCGACGACGCGCCCCTGGCGGAAGCCCTTGAGCATCAGATCCTCGATCGGCCGCCCCACGTCAGCGCGGATGTACTTGAGGCCGTAGCGGGCGCAGAAGCGGGCGAGGTGCTCGGCATGCTCGTCCCAGGCCCTGGCGTGCGCCGCGGCGAGCCGCGGCGTCACGTCCAGCTCGCGCCACTCGCCGCTCTCGGCGTCGACGACGCGCACTTCCCCGAACGCCGACGGATCGCGGTCGAGCGCCGACGCGATGTGGACGACGGCGACGTCGTGCCCCCGCGTGTGCAGGATCTTCAGCGCCTGTTCGAATCCTGCAGGATCGAGAAAGTCCGAGACGACCACGACCAGCCCCGCGGGCCGCGGGCGCGAGACGAATGTCTTGAACGCGTCCCGCAGATTCGTGGGGCCGCCCGGCTGCAGGGCGTCGAGCATCTGGAAGACGCCGAAGATGCGTCCCTTGCCGCGTCCGGGCGCCAGCTCCTGCACCAGCTTGCCGCCGGAGAATGCCAGCACGCGCACGCGATCCAGGTGCGCCAGCCCGATGTAGCACACCGCGGCCACCACCTGCCGCGCCAGCTCGAACTTGCGCGGCTCGGCCATGGAGGCGCTGAGATCGAGCGTGAGGTAGATCGGAAGATCGCGTTCCTCCTCGAACAGGAGGATCAGCAGCCGCCGCAGCCGGTTGTACGCCTTCCAGTCGATGTGCCGCACGTCGTCTCCCGGGACGTACGGGCGATGGTCCGCGAACTCGATGCCCCGTCCGCGCCGGCGCGTCCGGCGGTCGGCGCGATTGCGGCCGGCGAAGTCGCGCGTCGCGATGACCCGGAGATAGCCGAGCCGCCGAAGGAAGTCGTCTTGAAACCTGAGCGGCATGGATCGGGAGATCGGGTGATCGGGTGATCGGGTGATCGGGTGATCGGGTGATCTAGGGGGCGATCGTGTTGACGAGTTCCGCGACGATGGCGTCGGGATCGATTTCGTCCGCGTCGCCTTCGAAGTTGAGCAGGAGACGATGGCGGAGCGCGGGCAGCGCGGCGGCGCGGATGTCGTCGGGCGACACGAATGCGCGGCCGTGTTTGAGCGCCAGGATCTTGCCGGCGACGACCAGCGCCTGCGCCGCACGCGGGCTGGCGCCGTAGCGGACGTACTTCTTCACCATCGCCGGCGCGTAGGACGTCGTCGGGTGGGACCCGAGCGTCAACCGAATCGCGTAGCTCTGCACCGGCCGTGCGATCGGCAGCGCCCGCGCGGTGCGCCGCATCTCGAGCAGGGCGGGGCCGTCGAGGACGCGGGCGAGCGGCGCCGCGGCCTCTCCCGTCGTGCGCTCGATAATGCCGTGCATCGCCTCCTCGTTCGGGTACCCGACCTTGAGCTTGAAGAAGAAGCGATCGATCTGCGCCTCGGGCAGCGGATACGTGCCTTCCATCTCGAGCGGGTTCTGCGTGGCCAGGACGAGGAACGGTTCCTCGAGCCGGTGAGTGGTCCGGCCGACCGAAACGCTGACGTCCTGCATCGCCTCGAGCAGGGCCGACTGCGTCTTCGGCGTGGCGCGGTTGATCTCGTCCGCGAGCACGACGTTGGCGAAGATCGGCCCCGGCTGGAACTCGAACGTCGTCCCGCCGTGCGGCCGCTCCTGCACGATGTAGGTGCCGACGATGTCGGCCGGCATCAGGTCGGGGGTGAACTGGATGCGCGAAAACGAGAGGTGCAGCACGTCCGCCAGGGCATGGACCAGGCTGGTCTTGCCGACGCCGGGAATGCCTTCCAGCAGCACGTGGCCGCCGGCGAGAAGACTGGTGACCGTCAGCTCGACGATCTCGTCGTGGCCGACGATGCGGCGTCCGACTTCGGCGGTGACGCGCGCAAACCGATCGCGGAACAGGTCAATGGATTCGCCGACGGCTGGAGAAATCATCGTTTTCGCTGGAAGTATGCACGCGCAGCAGGCCGGCGCGCTTCGGGAATGACGGGGACGACGTTGGCGCGTCCGCGCTCGGTTGCCGCCGCGGCGCCGCCCGAGAACCCCACCGAGGCGGTCCCGCGATCGGTCTTGTGCCGCAGGTCGGTGACGGGATCGCCGGCCGCCGCGCCGGCGCCCGACTCCACGGTTTCGCGGCGGAGCGCAGCGCGCAGATCCGCCATCACGCCCGAGTTCGGCGATCCGCCGTCGCCGCCGCCGAGGCCGAGTCCCGGGTCGCGCGGCTGCCCGCCTGGCTCGTTCGCCATGGCGACGATGCCGAAGCCGGCGCCGGGCTGCGAGTCCGAACGTATCTGTCCCGCGGCGTCCTGCTGGCCGCCGGTCTGGTTCGCCTTTGCGGCGTCCCCCTGCGGCGCGCCGCTTTGATCCGCCGTCTGGCCGGCGGGCTTTTCGGTCTTCGCGGTCTGATCCCGCGACGCGGCGAGCGCCTTCTCGAGGTCCTGCAGCGCCTCGCGCACCTCGGGATCGAGCGCGTCCTTCTGCGCCGCGCGCTCGAGCCGCTTGCGGAGTTCTTCGTCGATGGCGGCGCCGCGGCCGGCGTTCTGGCGCTGCGACTCGCGGACGGCGTCGAGCAGCTTGCGGATCTCTTCGGGGGTCGCCGGCCGGGCGTTCGACGCGTCGGCGAATTCGAGCGTCGCCAGCAGCGCGGCGAGCTGACGTTCGATCTCAGCCGCGGTCAGCGGCCGGCCGCGCCCGGCGGGACCGTTCACCTGGATGCCGGGAGCGACCGCCGCAGGGGTGCTCGGACCGATGAATGCCACGATCGCGGCGGCGATCGCGAGTGCGGCGGTCACGCCGTAGCGGCGCGGCATGCGCTGCAGCGCGTAGAGCGTCGGCCACGGCGTCGCGGCGATCCGCTCGGCGGCACGGGACAGGTGATAGCTGACCCACGCGTCGGTCGCGGGCTGGCCGGCGAACCAGTGCGCGCTTCGCAGCTCGCCGCCAAGCGCGGCGCGGGCGTCGAGGGCAGCGGCCTGCTGGTCCGATACGTGCGCGCCGCGGCGGGGCAGCAGCGCGTATGCGGCGAGGACCGCGGCGAACCCCGCGCCGCAGGCGAACGTGACCAGCGCCGGCCACCCGAACAGCCGTCCGCCGACCGCAATGGCGAGCAGCAGCGCGGCGACGACGGGCGCGGCGCGCCACGTCCGGCGATGGCGCGCGGAACGGTCGCGGAGCGCGGCGGCGTGCGCCACGACCTCGCGCACGGCGCCGCCGTCCGGGGTAACTGCCATGGAGAGATGCTAGATCAAACCTTCTCCCACTGGCGGGTTTTCGCGGATTTCAGCACGGCATCCGTCACCAGATCCGTGGCCAGGCCGTCCCGGAAGGTGGGCGGCAGCCCCTTTCCGCCGGCCGCCGCCTGGGCGAAGTCGGCGAACTGGTGGATGAAGGTGTGCTCGTAGCCGATCTGCAGTCCCGGCACCCACCAGTGCTTCATGTAGGGCTGATCGCCGTCGGTCACGTGAACGTTGCGCCAGCCGCGGACCCGCCCCTCGTCCTTGTGATCGAAGTACTGGACGCGGTGCAGATCGTGGAGATCCCAGAAGGCGGAGGCGTGCTCGCCGTTGATCTCCAGTGTGTAGAGCGCCTTGTGTCCGCGGGCATAGCGGGTGGCTTCGAAGCTGGCCAGCGAGCCGTTCTCGAAGCGAGCCAGAAAGAGGCTGGCGTCGTCGATCCCGACCGGCTCGACCTTGCCGGTGAGGTTGTGTTTCCGCTCCTTGACGAACGTCTCCGTCATGGCGGTGACTTCGACGATCGGCCCGTTCAGCCACAGCGCGGTGTCGATGTTGTGCGCGAGCAGATCGCCGGTGACGCCGCTGCCGGCGACGGCGACGTCGAGCCGCCACAGCCCTTCGCCGCCCTGCGGCAGGTCCCTGGAGATGGTCCAGTCCTGCAGGAACTTGGCGCGGTAGTGGAAGATCCGCCCGAGCTTCTTCTCGTCGATGAGCTGCTTGATCATCGTGACGGCGGGGACGCGGCGGTAGTTGTACCAGACGGTATTCGGGACGCCGGCCTTCTCGACCGCCTCCGTCATCTCTCTGGATTCCTTGGCGTTCCGTCCGAGCGGTTTCTCGCACATCACCATCTTGCCGGCCTTCGCCGCGGCGATGGCGATCTCGTGATGCGTGTCGTTGGGGCTGGCGATGTCGATGACATCGATGTCCTTGCGGTTCACCAGCTCGCGCCAGTCCGTCACGTACGACTCGTAGCCCCAGTTCCCGGCGAACGTCTTGACGCGCTCTTCGTTGCGCGCCGCGACCGCCTTGAGCACCGGCTTGCAGGGCAGCTCGAAGTAGCGCGGCGCCTGGAGAAATGCATTCGAGTGGGTTCGTCCCATGAACCCGTATCCGACCAGACCGATGTTCAACTGCTTCATCAACGCCTCGGTGTTTGAGCTGACACAAACTATCGCAAAATGCCCCGCGTGCAGGGGAGTTCCGCCGCCGCCATCGCCGCGGCGATCAATACGAGAAGCGGAACGCGATCTGCACGAAGCGCGGATCGTTCGACTGCGTCTCGGTCACCATGCCGAACTGCGGCGAGGTGATCGTCGTGTTCGGGTTGGGCCACATCACCTTGTCGAACGCATTGAACATCTCGACGCGGATCTGGAAGCTGGTCCGTCCGCCGGTGCGAATCGTCTTGAAGAACGACATGTCGAGGATGAACGGTTCGCTGCGGTAGACCCCTTCGAGCCGATCGCCGGTGGTGTCGAGCGCGTTCTCGGCGCGGATGCGGAACGCCGGCTGCTCGGTGTCGCTGGCGCAGCCCTGCCGCGCGCCGGTGGTCGTCAGCGTGCAGGTGTTGAACCAGCGCGCGGTGGTCGGGTTCTTCAGCACCGGGTCGCCGATGAGATCGACGTTCCCCGGCATCCCCACGGTGATGCCGGAGCGGAAGAAGGTGCTGGCGTTGACCTGCCATCCGCCGGCCAGCAGCCGGAGCAGCACGCCGCGCTTGTCGAACGCCGGCAGCTGCCAGCCGCCGGTGAGGCGGAGGACGTGCGGCCGGTGATCCGCCGTGACCTCCTCGAAGAGCGGCTCCCCCTGGTTCAACGGGGAGGTGCGCTGCACGCTGCGCGAGCCGGTATAGGCGGTCGAGAGGTGCACCCCGTGCGACAGCCGCTTGTCCCAGGAAATCTGCAGGGCCTGGTAATCGCGCGTGCCGATGGGAATGAGGTTCTGGCTGATCGTGCCGAACTGCGGATACGGCCGCAGCAGCTGGCGCCGCTGGATGGTGGCCGCGGTGTTCAGCGCGCCGCCGTCGGGCATCAGGCCGATGAACGGGTTCGGCACCAGCGCATTCAGGAAGGCGTCGCCGAGCAGGATCTGATCGCGGCTGAGATCGTTGATCGGCTGCGTCACGCCGATCTTCCGCGTCGCACTGCCGATGTACGAGACGTCGACCACGCTGCGCCACGGCAGCTCGTGCTGCATCCCGATCGACCACTGATGGAACTCGGGAATCTTGCGGCCGGTGGTGTGGAACGAGATGTTGGTGCCCAGCGCCGTCGCCGGACCGAGCGCCGGACCGGCGGGCTGCAGGACGCCGGTCGGGAACGGATTCGCGAGACGGTTCGCCGGCGTGCGCCCCGCATCGAGCGACGCGACGTAGGTCGTCGTGCGCGTGAAGCCGGTCTGCGTGCCGCGGTCGGTCGACGAATCGAGATAGGTGAGGCCGTAGCCGCCGCGCACCACCGCCTTGCGCGTCGCGTTGTAGGTGAAGCCGAAGCGCGGCCCGAAGTTGTTGAGGTCCTTCGTGTAGAACGCGCCGTCGGCGAACGTGAGGCCTCCCTTCAACTGCGCCGGCAGCCCGGAGGCCGGGCAGAGCGGGCAGTTCAGGGCGAGGGCATCGAAATCGAACCCGCCGTTCACCTGGTTCTTCGTCTCCGTCACCGGCGCTTCGTACTCCCACCGCAGGCCGGCGTTCAGCGTCAGCCGATTCGACAGGCGCCAGTCTTCCTGCACGAACACCCCGGTGTAGCTGCTGCGCCAGTCGAAGATCGGCGAGAGCTGCACGCTGGTCGAGGCCATGTAGCCGAGGAGGAACGACGCGAACGCATTGCCGCCATCGGCGGCCGTCAGGTTGGCGATGTTCGGCCGCAGCGAGGTGAAGTTGCGCGAGAACTGCAGGTTCCCCAGGTTGACGCCGCCGAGCGGATTCTCGACCGTGCTGATGCCGTAGCGGTACTCGGCGCCGAACTTCAGCTGGTGCCTGCCCATCACCTTGGTGAGGCTCTCGAGCACGTAGAAGTCGTCGCTCGGGCCATCCTGTCCGCCGCCCTGGCCGATCGACGCGCCCCCGTAGTCGGTGATGCGGATCGGCGGGAAGCGGCGCGGCAGCGCGCTCGTATACGTCGACGGCCAGCCGAGCGCCGCCGGATCGAATCCCCCCATGTCTTCGGCGCCGCTGATGTCGAGCCGGCGGTGCCGCGTCCAGCCGGCGCGCGCGCTCGAGAGCAGCGTCGGCGTCAGGGTCGACGTCAGGTCGACGCTGAGCACGTTGTTCCAGCGGTGGTGGTAGCCGGCGGTCAACGCCTCTTCGGCGCGTCCGCTCTTCGCGCGTGTCTCGCGGCGGCCGTTGTGGCCGTAGCGGCCGAACAGGCGGTGCCGGGCGCTGAAGTTGTGGTCGATGCGGATGATCCCGGAGGTGTAGGTGTCGAACCGCGAGTTCTCCCGCGCGAAGAAGTTGTTCGACGACGCATCCGGCGTCGTGTTCGGCTGCACCATGTAGCTCATCAGCGTCCGCGCCACCGGATCGATCCGCGAGCTCGGGATCACGTTGCCGGGGAACGGCTGCGGCACGCCGCTCACCGTGTTCAGCGGGTCGTAGATGATCGCGCCCGACTGCGAGAAGTCGCCGGCCCGCTCGAGATCGGTCGGCGCACGCTCGCCCGACGACACCGGGATGCCGGACTTCAGCCCCTCGAAGGAGTAGAAGAAGAACGTCTTGTTCGTGCCGTCGTATTTCGGCAGCTTGACCGGGCCGCCGACGGTGAAGCCCGGGTTGTAGTGGAAGAGGTCTTCCTTCGGGATGCCGCGCACCTTGTTCTCGAACAGGTTGCTGTTCAGGCTCGCGTCGCGGTGGTTGTAGTAGGCGGTGCCGCGCAGGCGGTTCGTGCCGCTGCGGATGCTGACCGCGATCACGCCGCCGCCGGTGCGGCCGAACTGGGCGTCATAGGTGTTGGTGCTGACGCGCACTTCCTGCACCGCGTCGGGCGAGGGGACGAACGCGAGGCTGCCCTGCGCGTTCCCCTCGCGGCTCGCGTTCGGCGCGCCGTCGAGCAGGAACTCGTTCGAGCGGACGACGCCGCCATTGATCGAGATGCCGTCCATGCCGCCGTTGTCGAACGGCCGGAAGCTGATGCTCTCGCGCGTCACCTGGGTGGTGACGCCGGTCACGGTGTAGGCGAGCGCGTAGGGGTTGCGTCCCGAGAGCGGCAGGCTTTCCACCTTGGCCTGGTCGAGCACCTGGCTGCGCGTCGCGGTCGTCGTCTCGAGGAGAGGCGTTTCGGCGACCACGCGCACCTCTTCGGTCATCGCGCCGACGTCGAGCGCCATGTCGACGCGCAGACGATCGCCGGCCCGGACCTGGATCTCCCGCGCGCTCGGCGCGAAGCCGGACAGCATGAAGGTGACCTTGTAGGTGCCGTTGATCAGCGAGGGCACCAGGTACACGCCTTCGCTGTTGCTGACCGCGGTGGTCGAGACGTTGGTCGCGGTGTTCTGTGCGGTGACCGTCACGCCGGGAAGCACGGCTCCCTGCGCGTCCTTGATCGTGCCGGTAATCGTGCCGAGCTCGCTCTGCGCCGCCGCCGGGACGGCGGCGCACATGACCAACAGCATCAGGGTGCTGACGCGGACGATCGCTCCTCCCATGTTCTCTCCTCCATGAGCGAAACAGCCTAGTCCCAGCCGTGCGCGTCGCGCACCGCCTTCATCACGCCGAGCACGTCGTCCCACGTCTTCTGCTGCGTCATGACCGCGTTGGGGAACATGCACCCGTCCCAGCAGATGTGGCGCACCCGGGCTTCCACCTTGCCGCTGTCGTCGCGGAGCCAGTAGCCGGCATGCTTCACGATGTCCAGCTTGCCGTTCGGATCGAACGGCAGGCAGTGCCGTCCGGTCTTGTCGTGCGAGCCGGAGCCCTTCACGGTCGCGTCGTTCTGCGCCACGTGGAAGTCGAAGAGCCACGGACGCAGCTTGCGCGTCATCGTCTTCAACGCGTCGTCGAGCGTCGCCTGATCCTTCCAGTCGAAGTTCTCCGGCAGGATGCGATCCTCAGGCGCGTTGTAGCCGAGCGTGAAGAGCAGCGTGTGCGCCATGTCGGCCTGGAAGCCGACGGTCTGCGGCCGGTTCACTTCCTCGAGCAGGTCGAGCGTCCGCTGCACGCTGTGCATGCCGCCCCAGCAGATCTCTCCTTCGATGGCGAGCTTCTCGCCGATGGATTCGGCGATGTCGGCGGCCTTGCGGAACGTGTCGGCGATCTTCCTGGTGTTGCCCGCCGGATCCTTGGCCCAATCACCCGGGCTGCAGGCCGAGTCGATGCGGACGACGCCGTAGCGCCGCACGCCGAAGTCTTCCAGCTTCCGTCCGATGGTGCACGCCTTGCGCACCTGGGTGAGGAACGCCGTCTGTTCCGCGGCGCCGCCCATCGCCGAGCCGCCGCCGGTCGGCGGCCACACCGGCGCGACCAGCGATCCGACCATCAGGTTCTTCGCCCGGATCTTGTCGGCGAGCCGCTGCAGGTCGTCGTTGGACGCGTCGATGCTGACGTGCGGATCGAACAGGAAGAGATCCACGCCGTCGAACTTCGTGTCGCCGGCGCGGGCCTTCGCCGTCATGTCGAGCATGGTGTCGAGATCGATGGTGGGCTCGGCGTCGGGGCCCCCTTTGCCGACCAGACCAGGCCACATGGCGTTGTGTAAAGCTGGTTTCGCGTGAGACATGTCAACTCCCCAGTTTCAATGGCCGACGACCCCGTTCACCGCCTGGGCGCGTCAGGGTTGCCCGGGCCGAAGTGTTTCAGAATCACGAGCGGATCCGACTCGCTGCGATTCGCGATGCTTACGCCCTGGCGCGCCGCGTCGGCCGACACGAACAGCTCGTCTTCCGTCATCTGGCCGAAGCGGATCATCGCCGGCGTCGAGACCTGCAGGCCGCCGAACGTGCCGTGCCCCTGGGTGAGGATGATGCCGTACGCGGCCGCGTCCTCGATCGTCACGGTGCGTCTGGGCAGCACGGTGAGCTCCTTGGCCGAGTACCACTGCGTCCCGTACGTGACCCACACCTCGCGGTAGCCGTCCCCCTCGGTCTCGGCGAACGGCTTCACCGGCCTGGGCTGGTACCGGTTGCTCTCGCCGAAGCGGGGATTCGTGTTCGCGTCCCAGTCCAGCATCCCGATGATGTAGTCGAGATCGCGATGCTTGTCCGCGGGCACGTCCTTCACCAGCAGGTCCCACGGCGTCATCCGGCCTTCGACCTCCGACTGGAACATCGCGAACACGTCGCTGTTGACCTGCGGCTCGTAGGTGAGGAGCGAGCCCGGGGCGTGCAGGATGCCGGGATCGATCTGCCAGCCGGTGCCGCGCTCCAGCCGGTAGGCGCGCGACAGGTAGGTGATGCCGTTGTCCCCCCTGTTCCAGTTCTCGAGGCAGCGCCGCACGTCGTCTTTGGTCGTGCCGGGCTCGAGGCCCATGAACGTGTACGGATAGTTGTTGTCCGTCGGGTTGTATTGCGGCGGAAAGTAGTAGGCTTCCGGCTTGCCGCGGCGGCCGACGCGCCGGGCGTCGGCGTCGCTCTGGTGCATGTGATGCGGAATCGGCCCCATGTTGTCGAAGAACTTGCAGAGCAGGTTCCAGCCGTTCTCGCGCGCCATCACCTCCTTGCCGAGCAGCAGGTCACCCGACTGCTCGACCGCGGCCTTCAGCAGGAACCGCCGGCCGCCGTCGGTGCGCACGTAGCTGAGGCCCTCGTCGGCGGGCGTGCCGGGACCGTTGTCGGCGTTGGTCGTCGACGAGAACCACCGCTCGTTGATCCCGCCGCGATGCGCGCCGAAGGCGTAGAGATCGTCGGGGTGCAGCCGCAGCCGGCGCCCGGGGTGCATGAACGACCGCGGCACCCAGCAGGGTTCGAGGCGCAGAATACCGTTGCCCTTGCCGAGGGCGTCCTGGATAGTTGAGCGATCCGTGGTAGCCATGGCCGCTCACCATATAACCGCCGCCGAGGGCGCCGCAATACCGATGGCGGCAATCGGCGGCATTTCACATCGCGAAACACCATGCTTCACCGGCCTCTGATCGTCGCGCTCGCGCTCGCCGTCCCCCTGCCGGCACAGGTGCCGCGATCGCCTGACATCCGCTTCCAGGTGCAGATGATCGATCCCGGCGCGAGCGAGACGGCGGCGGTCGCCGACCTCAACCGCGACGGCCGGCTCGACATCGTCTCGGGCGAGTTCTGGTACGAAGCTCCGTCCTGGAGGCCGCACCGGTTCCGCGAGCTCGGGTTCCGTCAGCAGTACATCGACGCGTTCAGCGATCTGTGCGTCGACGTCGACGGCGACAGCTATCCCGACGTCGTCACCGTGTCGTGGTTCGCGCGCAAGGTGGCCTGGTGGAGGAACCCGGCCGATCGGGCGCCGCGGCGCGGCCCTGGGCAGGCGCGCGGAACGGCGCGCCGGGACCCCGAGGATCGCCGCGACGGCGCCGCCTGGAAGGAGACGGTGATCCACGAGGGGTTCAACGTCGAGTTCGCCGTGCTCGCCGACGTGGACAACGACGGCAAGGCCAACGAGATCGTCGCGCAGGAGAACGGAACCGGCCAGGCGTGGTACGAGGTGCGCAACGGCGCGTGGGTGGCGCACGTCGTCAGCGATCGCACCTACGGCCATGGCATCGGCGCGGGCGACGTGAACAAGGACGGCCGCAACGACATCCTGACGCCGCGCGGCTGGCTCGAAGCTCCGGCGGATCCGCGCGCCGGCCGCTGGCCGTTCCACCCCGACTGGGAGACGATCAACACGCCGGTCACCGCGCCGGCGAACCCGGCGCCGGCCGCCGCGCCGAATTCACCGCCGCGCATTCTCGAGCTCGGGTTCATGCACGTCGCGGACGTCAACGGCGACGGCCGGAATGACGTGATCGCCGCCGCCGGGCACGACTTCGGCGTGTACTGGTTCGAGCAGCCCGCGGCGGATGGCGTGTGGCGCCGCCGCACGATCGACAACGCCTGGTCGCAGGGGCACGCGTCCACGCTCGCGGATCTGAACGGCGACGGCCGCGCCGACCTGGTCACCGGCAAGCGCTTCATGGCGCACAACGGCGCGGATCCGGGCGAGCGCGATCCGCTCGGCGTGTATTGGTACGAGTTCGGGCCGGCGCCGAACGGCGCGGCCGAGTGGATGCGCCACGTCGCGGACTACGGCGGACGCGTCGGCGGCGGCATGCAGCTGCCGGTCGTGGACATCGACGGGGACGGCGACCGCGACATCATCTGTCCGGGCAAGAGCGGGCTGTTCCTGCTCAGGAACCAGAGCCCCCGTTTCACATCGCGAAATCCCGCGGCGCCGGTGCCCAAGCAGCGCGCCGCAGCCGCGGGCCGTGGAGGGGCGCGCACCGCGGGTCCTTCGTTCCGTACCGTGAAACACCGCGATTCCTGAGGAAACTCCCTCGATACCGGTCCGCCCGCTCGGTATGCTCAGGGGCCGCGTCCTATGAGAGCCAACTATCTCGCCTTCGATCTCGGTGCGGAAAGCGGGCGCGCGATGTCGGGGCGGCTGCGCTCGGGCATCCTCGACCTGGTCGAATTGTGCCGGTTTCCCAACGAGCCGGTACGGGTCGACGGATCGTTGTACTGGGACGCGCCGCGGTTGTGGCTGCACGTGCAGCGCGCGCTCGGGGAGGTGCCGGCGCGCCCGCGCGTCGACAGCATCGGCGTGGACACCTGGGGCTGCGACTACGGCCTGCTCGGCGAGAACGGCGAGCTGCTCGGCAACCCGTTTCACTATCGCGATGCGCGGACGGACGGCGTCATGGAGGACGTCTTCACGCGCGTGCCGCGCGCGCAGATCTACGACGTCACCGGCATCCAGTTCCTGCCGTTCAACACGCTGTATCAGCTCGTCGCCGCCGCGCGCCTGACCCCGCGCCTGCTGGACGCGGCAATCCAGTTCGGCACCATCCCCGACATCCTCAATTACTGGCTGACCGGCGAGCTGCGCGCCGAGTACACCAACGCGACGACGACGCAGATGGTGGAGGCGCGGTCGCGGACCTGGGCCTTCGACCTGCTGCGTCAGCTCGACGTCCCGGCGCGGCTGCTGCCGCCGCTCGTCGAGCCGGGCACGATCCTCGGGCCGCTGCAGCGATCGCTGAGCGCCGCGCTCGAGGGCACGCCGGTGGTCGCGCCGGCCTGCCACGACACCGGGTCGGCGGTGGCGTCGGTCCCGGCGCACGGCCGGCGCGCGTTCCTCAGCTCCGGCACCTGGTCGCTGCTCGGCACGGAAGTGCCGCGGCCGATCATCACCCCCCGCGCGCTCGACGCCAACTTCACCAACGAAGGGGGCGTGTGCGGGACGACGCGCGTCCTGAAGAACATCAGCGGCCTGTGGCTGCTGCAGGGATGCCGCCGCGACTGGGCGGACGACGGGCGGCACTTCGAATACGCCGAGCTCGTCGCCGCGGCGGCCGACTACCGGCCGCCGTTCCGATCGCTGTTCGATCCCGACGATCCCGCGTTCCTGCACCCGGAGCGCATGACGCGCGCGATCGCGGCGTACTGCCGCCGTACCGCGCAGCCCGAGCCGGACGGCCCCGCCGCCTGCACGCGTGCGATCTTCGAGAGCCTGGCGTTCAAGTACCGCGTGGTGCTCGACACGCTCGAGGGGCTCACCGGATCGCCGATCACCGAGCTGCAGATCGTCGGCGGCGGGTCGCGCAACCGGCTGCTGAACCAGTTCACCGCCGACGCGACCGGCCGCACGGTGATCGCCGGCCCGGTGGAAGCGACCGCGCTCGGCAACATCGCGATGCAGATGCTCGCCACCGGCGCGGTCTCGACGCTGGCCGAAGCGCGTGGCATCATCGAACATTCCTTCCCCGTCGAGCGGTTCGCACCCGCCGCGGCGGATTGCTGGAACGCCGAGTACCGGCGCTTCCAGAATTACGTGGAGCTGACCTGTGTCTGAATCGTCGCACGTGGCCATATCTGGGGAAACCACCCGCCTGCAGAACCTCTGGGACGATCGCGCCGCCGCGGCGCTCGAGTCGAACCCGCTGGAGCTGCTGCGCTACCGCTCGAACCTGCTCGGGGAAGACCTGCGGATCACCAACTTCGGCGGCGGCAACACCAGCTCGAAGTTCGAGCTGGAGGATCCGCTCACCGGCGAGCGGCGCCGCGTCCTGGCCGTGAAGGGCAGCGGCGGGGACCTGCGATCGATCAGCGCGTCGGGGTTCGCGGTGCTGTATCTCGACAAGCTCGAAGCGCTCATCGCGCGCTATCGGGGCGAGGCGCACGAGGACGAGATGGTCGCGTTCTATCCGCTCTGCGCGTTCGGCGAGAACCGCGTCGCCGCGTCGATCGATACGCCGCTGCACGCGTTCCTGCCGTTCCCGCACGTCGATCATCTCCATCCCGACTGGGCGATCGCGCTGGCCGCGAGCGCCAACGGCGCCGCCAGGCTCGAGGAGTTCAACCGGCACTACGGGCGCAACATCGTCTGGGTGCCGTGGCAGCGTCCCGGCTTCGAGCTGGCGCTGATGCTGAAGAAGGCGGTCGAGGAACACCCCGGCTGCGACGGCATCATCCTCGGCGGCCACGGGCTGTTCACCTGGGGCACGACGCAGCGGGAGTGCTACGTGAACAGCATCCGCACCATCGATCAGATGGGGGAGTTCCTCGACGCGCACGAGCGCCGGGCCAACCGTCCGCGCTTCGGCGGCGCGGCGGTGACGCACGCGGTTGCCGACCGCGAGTCGACGATCGCCGAGATCTTTCCGTACCTCCGCGGCGCCGTCTCGTCGAACCGGCGGGTGATCGGGCATTTCGATGCGTCGGACGAGGCGGTGGCGTTCGCCAACTCGGCGTGGGCCGCGGAGCTGTGCGAGCTGGGGACGAGCTGCCCCGACCACTTCCTGCGCACGCGCATCTCGCCGATGTTCATCGCCTGGAACCCGGCGAAAGAGGACGTGGCCCGGCTGCGCGAGCGCATCGACGAGCGCATCGTCCGCTACCGCGACGACTACAGGAAGTATTACCAGGCGTTCGCCGAGCCGACTTCGCCGGCGCTGCGCGACAGCAATCCGTCGGTGGTCGTCATTCCGGGGCTGGGGCTCTTCGGCTTCGGCAAGGACAAGCGCGAGGCGCGGATCACGACGGAGTTCTTCGTCAACGCCATCCACGTCATGCAGGGGGCCAACGCGCTCGAAGGGGAGTCGGCTCCCAGGACTTTGCCGCAGGTGCGTCGTCCCGAGCAGGCGAACGAGTTCCGGACGTTCCACAACTACGTCGCGCTGCCCCGACTCGAGGCGTTCCGCATCGAGTACTGGGCGCTCGAGGAAGCCAAGCTGCAGCGGATGCCGCCGGAGAAGGAGTTCAGCCGCAAGGTCGTGGTGGTCGTCGGCGGCGGCAGCGGCATCGGCCGCGAGGTCGCGCTGCAGATCGCCCGGCGCGGCGGACACGTCGTGGTGGCGGACGCCAACGCGGCCGCGGCGGCGGATGTGGCCCGGGAAGCGGCGGCGCTGTCGTCGAAGGAGATGGTGCAGTCGGCGGCGCTCGATCTCACGGCGCGCGACACGATTGCGGCCGCGGCGCGCGCCGCCGTGCTGCAGTTCGGCGGCTTCGACGTGGTCATCAACACCGCGGCGATCTACCCGACGCCCGATCCGTCCGTGCCCGCCGAAACGGTGTGGAGCCGGACGCTGTCGATCAACGTGACGTCGAACTTCGTCCTCGCGCAGGAAGCGGCGAAGGTGCTCAGGGCGCAGAAGCTGCCGGCGTCGATCGTGCTCACGGGATCCGCCAACGCGGTGGTGCCGAAGGCCGGCAGCGAGGCGTACGACGTCAGCAAGGCGGCCATCAACCATCTGATCCGCGAGCTGGCGATCGGCCTGGGCCCCGACATTCGCGTCAACGGCATTGCGCCGGCCACGGTGATCGCCGGCTCCGCCATGTTCCCGCGCGACCGCGTCATCGTCGCGCTGAAGAAGTACAGCCTGCCCTACAAGGACTCGGACTCGGACGAGGAGCTGCGCAACACGCTCGCCCGGTTCTACGCCCAGCGCACCATCACCAAGCGCCCGATCCTCCCGATCGACAACGCCAACGCCATCTGCTGGCTGGCCGGCGATCAGAGCGCAAAGACCACGGGACACGTCATTCCGGTCGACGGGGGACTGCCCGAAGCCTTTCTTCGCTAGCAGCGCTCGGGCTCACCGGGGTTCTTCGGGGTTCTCCGGGTTCCTCGGGTTCTCGGGGTTCTGGTTCTACGGGTTCTGTCGGTTCTGCCCTCGTAGGACCCGAAGGAACCGAGAACCGATCGAACCTGGAGAACCTGAACCCGGAGAACCTGGAGAACCCGAGGAACCCGGAGAACCTCGAGTTACGCCCGTCCTACGCGAATGCCCCCGCCGTCTGGAGCAGCCTGTCGTTCGGATAGATGTGATCGACGTTGTCCGGCGTGACGAGCTGGTGTTTCGCGAACACGGCGGGCGGCACGGCGCGGCGGTTGAGGATATCGAGCGCGACGGCGACGATGTCGGCGCCGTAGCGTTCGGGGAAGTACGCGACCGAGCCGATCAAGCGGGTCGCGGGCTGGCGCAGTTCGGCGCGCCCCTCGGGGGACGCGTTCTGCCCCATGATGGCGCAGTTGTTCACGCGCCCCGCCTCCTGCATGGCCCGCAGCGCGCCGAGCGCGCTCGGATCGTTGATGGCGCCGATCAGAAACCCGCGCGCGCGGGTGCCCCGCAGGTGGCGGCGCATCGCTTCGAAGCTCTCGCCGAGCTTGCCGTCGCCGTCGAGATACGTCACCTTGCACGCCTCGAGCGCGGGGAAGACTTCCTTCATGCCGACCAGCATGCCGGTGAGCCGCATCCGCGGCAGGTTGCCGGCGCGGTCGAGGGCGAGGAACACGATCTCGTCCGCCTCGCCGTAGCGCTGCTGCCGCGCCCAGCGTCCGAGATGCCGGCCGCCGATCAGGCCCGCCTCGTAGTTGTTGGCGCCGTAGTAGGTCGCCCCCGGATGCGGAATCTCGAGCGCGATCAGCGGAATGCCGGCCTCGCGATACTTCGCCGCGACGATCGGCGCGACGTGCTCGTCGGTCTGGAACTCGATCACCAGATCGACCTTCTCGCGCACCAGGACGTCGGCGTTGCGCTGCGCGATCTTCGCGTTGTAGCGGTTGTCGACGCAGATGAGCTCGATGCCGTGCGCCGCGGCGGCGCGCTGCAGGCTGGTCGAGACTTCCTTGGAGAACTGGTAGTCGGTGCCCTGCGCGGCATAGCCGAGGCGGTAGGGCCGCTGCTTGAACGGGCGCAGGTGCGAGCGATAGAGGTTTTCCCCCACCTTTTCGAGCATGCCGCAGCGCTCGAGGGTGTAGAGCAGGCGGAACGTCATGCTCTTGGGCAGCCCGCTCCGCGCCGCGATCTCGCGCAGCGGCAGCGCCTCGCCCGACGAGCGGAACGCCGAGAACAACTGCGCCGCGTGCATGACGGCTTTCACGAGGTACGGATCGCGCCGGCTGCTCGTGCCGGACTTGCTCTGCGGCGTCGCATTCATGCTGCTTCCTCCCCGGGGGGCGGATTATGCCGCAACGTTTTGCAAGGCGCAACATTCTCCCAAGAGGGCAGCTCGACCGGTTGCGCATCGCGACACGCCCACTTGCCGCGCCTCTCGCATCCTGTTAGCATCCGGCGCGAAATCCCGTTTCACGTGCACGGCGCGCGACGGCGCGCCATGAGGTATCGATGCGCAACTTCGTGCTCGCGGCCGCGGCCGCGGTTCTGACTTCGGCAATCTATTCGGGCGTCGCGGCGCAGGGCCCGCCCGCCGGCGGCGCGCCGCCGGGCGGCCGCGGCCAGGGCCCCGGCGGACGCGGCGGCCAGACGTTCCCCAACCGGCAACGGCAGCTCGCCGATCCCGCCATCATCCAGCGCGGCAACGCGCTCTACGGCATCAACTGCCGCCTCTGTCACGGCGCCGACCTGCGCGGCGGCGATCTGGGCGGCGTGAACCTGCTCCGCTCCGCGCTCGTGCTCAGCGACAAAGAGGGAGAGCAGATTCTCCCCGTCGTCAAGGAAGGGCGGCAGCGTCCCGGCATGCCGCCGATGCCGCCGCTCCCGCTCGCGGACGACGACATCAAGGCGATCGCCGCCTACATCCACAGCGTGGCCGCGACCATGGCCGGCCAGGGGGGGCCGCCGCCCGGACCTCCGGTCGAGCTGAACATCGTCGTCGGCGACCCCGCCGCCGGGCAGCGCTACTTCGCCGCCAATTGCGCGAGCTGTCACTCGCCGACGGGTGACCTGCAGGGGCTCGCATCGCGGTATCCGAGTCCGATGCAGCTGCAGAACACCTGGGTCGGCGGCGTGTCGCAGGGCTTCGGACGCGGCGGCGGCGCCGCCGGCAACGCCGCGGGGCCGGCGCGCGTGCCCAAACCGGTGACCGTCGTCGTCACGACCGCGGACGGCCAGCGCTACGAAGGACGGCTCGATCGGATCGACGACTTCATCGTGTC
This sequence comes from Vicinamibacterales bacterium, assembly GCA_035699745.1. Classification (NCBI taxonomy): domain Bacteria; kingdom Pseudomonadati; phylum Acidobacteriota; class Vicinamibacteria; order Vicinamibacterales; species Vicinamibacterales bacterium. The sequence goes on along the minus strand of DASSPH010000070.1, from coordinate 78,494 downwards.
GCTCACCCAGGCTGACGGCACGCCGAAGACGTTCCGCCGCAACGGCAGCGTGCCGGCGGTGCAGATCACCGACCCGCTCGAGGCGCACAAGAAGATGCTCGTCAAGTACACGGACAAGGACATCCACGACGTGACCGCTTATCTGGTGACACTGAAATGAGCCGTACATTCCGCTTCCTGCTGACCGCGTCATTCCTTGCCGGTCCGGTCCTGCTCGCCCAGGAGAAAGTGGTGCTCGATCCGGCGGCGCTGAAGAAGCCGCTGGGCGACGACTGGACGAGCTACTCCGGCGACTACACCGGCCGCCGGTACAGCTCGCTGGCCGAGATCAATCAGTCGACCGTCAGGAACCTCACGCTGGCGTGGGTGTCGCGCCTGACGTCGGGGCTGCCGCCCGTCGGCGGCGGCGGGGGCGGGCGCGGCGGCGGCCGCGGCGGCGGCGGCGGCCCGGCGACGGTCAACGTCGGGGGCGAAGGGCCCGAGGAGTTTGCGTTCCAGGGGGCCAACGTCAAGGGCTCGATCCTGGAGGTGAACGACGTCCTCTACGTGACCGCGCCCGACAACGTCTGGGCGATTGACGCGCATACCGGGCGCGAGCTGTGGCGCTATTTCTGGAAGACGCGCGGCGGCACGCACATCGGCAACCGCGGCGCGGCGCTGTGGAACAACTACCTGTTCTTCGAGACGCCCGACAACTACCTCGTGTCGCTCGACGCGCGCACCGGCAAGGAGCGGTGGCACGTCGAGATTGCCAGCTTCGAGGAGCAGTATTTCTCGACGCCCGCGCCGATGATCGTCGACAACCACGTCATCGTCGGCACCGGCAACGACCTCGACATGCCCGGCTTCCTGCAGTCGTACGATCCCGAGACCGGCAAGCTGAAGTGGAAGACCTACACCGTGCCGATGAACCCGGGCGATCCCGGCCTCGAGACCTGGCCGAGCCTCGACGCGGCGCGCCACGGCGGCGCCCAGACGTGGATCCCCGGCGTGTTCGATCCGGAAACGCGGCTCTACATCATCGGCACCGGCAACCCGACGCCGGGCTACACCGGCCAGGGGCGTCCCGGGGACAACCTGTACTCGTGCTCGCTCGTGGCCTTCAACGTCGACACCGGCAAGATCGTGTGGCACTACCAGACGTCGCCGCACGACACCCACGACTGGGACTCGGCGCAGACGCCGATTCTGATCGACGGCACGATCAACGGGCGGGCGCGGAAGGTGATCTCCACGGCGGCGCGCAACGGCTACTTCTTCACCGTCGATCGCGTCACCGGCGAGCCGATCGTCTCGTCGATGTTCGGCACCACGACGAACTGGGCCAAGGGGATCCGCAAGAATCTCGCGCCGGATCCGAATCCCGAGAAGGAAGCGACGGTTCCAGGCTCGCTGGTGTCGCCGGTCGAAGGGGGCGTGACCAACTGGCCGCCGCCGGCCTACTCACCCGATACCGGGCTGTTCTACGTCCACGAGCGCAACGGCTTCAACCTGCTGTACCTGACGGAGACCGATCCGCGCGGATCGATGGGACTGGCCGGCAAGGCGGTCGGGCAGGTCGGCGCCTGGCCGAGCGCGCTGCGCGCCATCGACTACAAGACCGGCAAGGCGGTCTGGCGGCATGAGTTCCCGGGCGTGAGCGGCGCCGGCGGATCCGGGGGGATCCTCGCCACCGCGGGACGGCTGGTGTTCACCGGCGATGGCGGCGGCAATCTGGTCGCCTTCGACGCGACCAGCGGCAAGCCGCTCTGGCACTCGCGCATCGGCTCGCCGTCGAACGCGCCGCAGACGTTCCAGGTGGGTGGCAAGCAGTACGTGCTGGTCGCGGTCGGCGACACCCTCTACGCGTTCTCTCTCTACTGAGACTGACGGGGGTTCTTCGGAGGGCAGGGGTCCTTCGGGCGCACGGGTTGTTCGGGTTCTACGGGTTCCACGGGTTCTCCTGGTTCTCCGGGTTCGGGTTGCTCCGGGTTCTGGGTTCGGCGGTTCAGGTTCTACGGGTTCCACGGGTTCTCCGGGTTCTCCGGATTCTGGTTGCTCCGGGTTCTGGTTCGGCGGTTCAGGTTCTACGGGTTCCACGGGTTCTCCGGGTTCTCCGGGTTCGGGTTGCTCCGGGTTCGGGTTCTCCGCGGTTCCCGCGAAAAGTCGAGCGTCCGCGAGAACCCCGAACCGTGAACCCCGAACCGAGAACCCCGAACCGTGAACCCCGAACCGAGAACCCCGAACTCCGAACCCGAAGAACCCGAACCCGGAGAACCCGTGGAACCCGTGGAACCCGAAGAACCCGTGGACCCGTGGAACCCGTGGAACCCGTGGAACCCGTGGAACCCGAAGAACCCGTGGAACCCGAAGAACCCGTGGACCCGTGGAACCCGTGGACCGTGGAACCCGAAGAACCTCGAGCTACCCAGTCGCCGCTAGTCATCCGCTAACACCCCGAGCCCGATGCCGTCCTCTCTGCGTGACCCGGATTCGAAAGGACGTGCCATGAGACTGAGCAGTATCGGCGGTCTGGTGCTCGCCGGCGCCTGCGTCGTCGCGGCGACGGCGACGCTCGGGGCCAGTGACTTCGTCGGCGTCTATGCCGTGATCGACAAGGTCGTGCTGGAACCGAGCGACAGCGCTCCGGAGCGGATCGTCATCCGCGGCGCGTTCGCGTTCTCGGACGGCAAGCGCGGCAGCGGCTACGGCGAGGCGCAGCGCGGCTATCTCTACTATTCCTGTCCGGCGGCGCAGCTGGCCGTGTGCCGCCGCGAATGGGCGGACCTGCAGTCGGTCGCGGGGAAGGACATCGGCATCGGGTTCGGCGGGCGGTACCTTCCCACCGGGCGCGTTCGCAAGGCCGACGAGCCGCCGGCGTCGCCGGACGTGTATCCGATCGAACGCGGCCTGACGCGTCTCTCGGCGGGACACGAGTCGCTGCCGGTCATCGAGCGCATCAAAGCCGTGCTGCGCGGACGCTAGCACACGGAGGCACCCGTGCACGGCACCGTCGGCGCCAGATCGATCCATCTCCTGCGCTACTCCGGCTGGGACGCGGTCCTGATCGCGCTGTCGCTGGGCTATGCCGCGCTCCTGGTGGCCGCGCCCTCGATCCTGTTGATCGCCGTCGGCCTCTGGTGGACGGCGAACACCGCGGCGCATAACTTCATCCACACGCCGTTCTTCCGATCGCGCCGGCTGAATCGCGCGTACGCGCTGTTCCTGAGCGTGCTGATGGGCGTCCCGCAGAGCCTCTGGCGCGCGCGCCACCTGCGCCATCATCACGAGCACGTCCTCGAGGACCATCCCGAACGCGCCGCTCGGCCGGCGCCGGCGCCGCCCTTGTGGACGCGTCAGGCGGCCGTCGAAGCGGCGCTCGTGCTGACCGCATGGACGGCGATCGCGCTGCTCGACGCGCGATTCCTGCTGCTGGTCTACGCGCCCGGCTACCTCGCCGGGCTGGGGCTGTGCGCGCTGCAGGGGCATTTCGAGCACGCGCGCGGCACCACCAGCCACTACGGCTGGCTGTACAACCGCGCCTTCTTCAACGACGGGTATCACGCCGAGCATCACCGGCGGCCGGGCGAGCACTGGACCCGCCTGCCCGGCGCGCCGCGCGACGGCGCCCGCGCCAGCCGGTGGCCGCCGGTCCTCCGCTGGCTGGACGCCGTGTCGCTCGAATCGCTCGAGCGCGTGGTGCTGCGATCGCCGCGGCTGCAGCGGTTCGTGGTCGGGGCGCACGAACGCGCGTTCGCGGCGCTGCTGCCGCAGCTCCCGTCGATACGCCGCGTCACCATCGTCGGCGGCGGTCTCTTTCCGCGAACCGCGCTGGTGGTGCGCCGGCTGCTCCCCGACGCGTTGCTGACGGTGGTCGACGCCAGGCGGGAGCATCTCGACATCGCGGCGGCGTACCTGCCGTCTTCGGTCGAGTGCGAGCAGCGGCTGTTCGATCCCGCGGTGCCCGAACCCGCGGACCTCGTCGTCATTCCGCTCGCCTTCATCGGCGACCGCGAGCGCGTGTACCGCCATCCGCCCGCGGCGGCGGCGGTCGTCCACGACTGGATATGGAAGCGGCGCGGTGGAGGCGTCCCGGTGTCGTGGCTGCTGCTGAAGCGGCTCAACCTGGTCACGCGCTGAGAGCAATCGCCCTGCTCGCCGTCCTGGCGAGCGCCAAGGCGATCGCGCTCGCGGGCCGTCCCGTCCCGCTGTCCGCCTGGTCCCCGTTCGCCTTTTTCTGGCAGGACGTCTGCGTCGTTCTGGTGTTCCTCGCGTTCGACCGCATCGTGAAGCGGCCCGCCGCGGCGTGGACGGCGTACGCCGCGATCGCCGCCTACGCCGCGCTGAACGTGCCGATCGCGCGCGTGCTGTCGACGCCGCTGACCTGGACGATGGCGCGCGCCGCGCGCGGACCGCTCGCCGACGCCGTCCGCCACTACGTCACGGCCGCCAACCTGATCGCGCTCGCGATCCCGCTGGGGCTGGCGATCGCGCTGCCGCTGCTGCTGGCGCGGCGGACGCCGAGGATCCGGGCGTGGGCCATCGCGCTCGGGCTCGCCTTCGTCCCCCTCGGCGCGATCGCGACGACGCGCGTGAACACGTTCGGGCTGCATCGCAACGCCATCGGCGCCCTGGTGGCGACGAGCCTGCCTCGCGTCACGCCGCTCGCCGCCGACGACGACTGGCGGGCGAGTCCGTTTCCGCAGCGGACGGCGGAGGATCTCTCCGCCCTGCGCGGCGCGATGCGCGGACGCAATGTCGTCGTCGTGGCGCTCGAGTCCACCGGATCGCGGCACCTGAAGACGTACGGCGCGGACGTGGATCCGATGCCGAATCTCACGGCGCTCGCGCGACGAGCGATCGTCGTCGAGCGCGCCTACGCGGTGTATCCGGAGAGCATCAAGGGCCTGTTCGCCACGCTCTGTTCGCGGTACCCGGCCTTCGATACGCCTCCGGAGCTGTACGCCGGCGTGCCGTGCGCGCCGCTTCCGGCAATCCTGCGCCGCGCCGGCTACCGCACGGCCCTGTTTCACTCCGGCCGGTTCGAGTATCTCGGCATGCCGGCGATGATCGAAGGCCGCGGCTTCGAGCGGCTCGAGGACGCGGGCGCGATCGGCGGCCAGGTGGACTCGAGCTTCGGCATCGACGACGCGTCGACGGTCCGCCGGATGCTCGACTGGATCGCGTCGCTGCGCGGCGAGCGGTTCTTCCTGACCTATCTGCCCATCGCCGGCCACCATCCGTACGAGGCCGCCACGCCGGGGCCGTTCCGCGGCCGCGACGACTTCACCCGCTACCTGAACTCGCTTCACGAGTCCGATCAGGCGCTCGGCCTGCTGCTCGACGGCCTGCGCCGGCTCGGCCTCGACGACGAGACGCTGGTCGTCGTGTTCGGCGACCACGGCGAGGCCTTCGGCGAGCATCCCGGCAACTTCGCGCACACCCTGTTCATCCACGAGGAGAACGTCCGCGTGCCGTATCTGATCGCCGCGGCGGGGGCGATCGATCGCGAGCGGCGGCTCCAGCGCGTCGTCAGCGCGATCGACACGGCGCCGACGATCCTCGACCTGCTCGGCCTCCCGGCGGAGAGGCTGCATCAGGGGACCTCGCTGCTGACCGCCGGTCACCGCATGGCGCTGTTCTTCACCGACTATTCGACCGGCTGGCTCGGGCTCGCGGATGGCTGCTGGAAGTACGTCCACGACATCGATGGCGGCCGATCGTCCCTGTACGACGTCTGCGCCGATCCGGGTGAGTCGCGCGACCGCGCCGGCGAGCTTCCCGGCAGGGTGGCCGCGTATCGCGATCGCGTGCGCGCGTGGGCGGCGGCGCAGAAGGCGCTGGTGCGCTGATCGAGGGGGCTACCGCGGCGCCGGCGCCGGCGCGGTGCTTCCCCGGCGGACCACGGTGTGGGGCAGCGTCACCGAGTCGGGAGCGGCGCTGCCGTCGTCGATGATCGCGAGCAGGAGGCGGACGGTGCCTTCGCCGATGGCGCGCATCGGCTGCGCCACGGTCGTCAGCGGCGGCTGCGTGTAGCGCGCGAAGCGGATGTCGTCGAAGCCGACCACCGAGAGATCCCTCGGGACCCGGAGCCGGCGCTGCCGCGCCGCTTCCAGCACGCCCATCGCCATCTCGTCGTTGAAGCAGAAGACTGCCGTCGGCGGCTTCGCCGCGGCGAGCAATTGCGCGGCGCCGGCGGCGCCCGATTCGACGGAGAAGTCGCCGGAGACGACCAGCAGGTTCTGCGCGCGGCGGTTGCGCGCGGTGGTCGTGGCGCCGCGCAGGCGATCGCGGCTCAACGGGCTGGCGAGCGGGCCGGTGATGACGCCGATGCGCTGGTGGCCGAGATCGTAGAGCACGTGCATGACGTCGGCGGCGGCGCGGGCGTTGTCGATGTGCACGCTCGGCACCCCCAGCCGCGGATTGAACTCGCAGCCGTTGACCACGGGCGCGCAGCGCGGCGCGGCGGCGCGGGCCAGTTCGGCGGCGGCTTCGGGGAGCCGGTGGCCGAGGAAGATCAGCCCGTCGGCTTCCTTGCTCTTCAGCATGAGCGCGTAGCGTTCCTCGCGCACCGGGTCGTGCTGTGTGTCGCCGAACAGCACCGCATAGTCCTCGCGGAGGGCGGCCTCCTCGATGCCCTGCAGGATCAGCGAGAAGAACGGGTTCGAGATGTCGGGGACGGTGACCAGCAGCTTGCCGGTGCGCGCCTGCCGCAGGTTCTTGGCGGTGGAGTTCGGCGTGTAGCCCAGCCGATCGACGGCGCGCAGCACCCGCTGCCGCGTCTTGGCCGAGACGACGTCGGGACGGCTGAGGACGCGCGACACCGTCGCCGCCGACACGCGGGCGCGTCTGGCGACCTCGTAGATGTTGGGCATGCCGCGCCATTATCGCCCGGGCCGGGCGGGGCGGTCTTGCAACCGATTTCAGACTCTGATAGCGTCCGGCCTCGAAATCCGTCATCGGTGCAATCGATTTCAGTCATGACACGGTCCGGAACGCGAAAGGGGAGGAACCATGGTCGGACGGACGTCGGCGTCGGTTGCTCTGCTCCTCACCGTGCTGATCGCGGCGCCCGCCGCGGCCCAGCTCACCACCGGGACCTTCACCGGCACCATTAAGGACGGCACCGGGCTCGTCGTGCCCGGCGCCACGGTCGTGCTCACCAGCGAAGCGCGCGGCACGCAGCTGCCGACCGCCGTCACCAACGCGCAGGGCGACTTCGTCATCGTCAACGTCCCCCCCGACACCTACACGCTCGAAGTGACGATGCAGGGGTTCAAGCCGCTCAAGCGCAGCGGGTTGAGCATGAGCGCGGGCGATCGGGTCGGCCTCGGCGTGCTGGTCGTGGAGGTGGGCGCGCTGACCGAGACCGTCACCGTGCAGGCCGAGTCGCCGCTGGTGCAGACGCAGAGCGGCGAGCGCTCGTTCACGGTGACGACCCAGGCGGTGCAGAACCTGCCGATCTCCAACCGCAGCTTCGTGCAGCTCGCCTCGCTCGCGCCCGGCGTGACCGGCAACAACCCGTCGCGCGTCGGCGACCGGTCGTCGACCGGCGGCAACAACAGCAACATCATGATGGACGGCATCTCCACGATGGACACCGGCAGCAACTCGGTGCTGCTGCAGATGAACGTCGAGTCGATCGCCGAGGTGAAGGTCCTGGTCTCGAGCTACCAGGCGGAGTACGGCCGGTCGAGCGGCGTGCAGGTCAGCGCGGTGACCAAGAGCGGCACCAACCGCTTCCGCGGCTCCGCCTACGACGTCATGCGCCAGGATCGCTGGAATTCGAACAGCCGCACCAACATCCTCAACGGCGATCCGAAAGCGCGGGTGAACGAGAAGGATCTCGGCTACACCATCGGCGGACCGATCGGCAAGCCGGGCGGCAACAACAAGCTGTTCTTCTTCTACGCCCACGAGTACGCGCCGCGGACGTCGGGCGGCGACACGGTCCGGTTCCGCTTCCCGACCGCGCTGGAGCGCGCCGGCGATTTCTCGCAGAGCCTCGACAACAACGGCAACCTCTATCCCTATGTCAGGGATCCGCTGAGCGGCGCCCCCTGCAACGCCAACAACACGGCGGGCTGCTTTCAGTCCGGCGGCGTCATCGGCCGCATCCCGGCCGACCGGCTCTACCAGACCGGCCTGAACATCCTCAAGATGTATCCGATGCCCAACGTGACCGCGGCGCAGTACAACTTCGAGCTGGTGCGCCCGGCCGAGAAGCTGCGCGCCAACCAGCCGGCGCTGCGGCTCGACTATCAGCCGACGATGAAGCTGCGCGGCACGTTCAAGTACGCGGGATGGTCGCAGCAGGACGTGATCATCCCGGGCACGATTCCCGGATGGAACGACACGCGCCAGTACAACCCGTTCGTGCGCACGATCGCGACGACGGTGAACTATTCGGTGACCAACGCGACCTTCCTGGAAGGCACGTGGGGCCGGGCGCAGAACTCGCTGACCGGCTGCGCGCTGGCCCAGGCGAACACCGGCCCGTCCTTCTGCCGCGCCGCGTTCCCGATGAACGACAATGCCAGCCTCGCCGGCGCCGGGCTGCAGAACCTGCCGTTCATCTTCCCGGAAGCGAGCGTCATCAATCAGAGCTACTTCGCCTACGAGGCGCTGAACGGTGTGAACCCGCCCATCTGGGACGGCACGCGCATCTCGATGGTGCCGAACTTCGCCTGGGGCTCGCGCATTGCCAACGCCCCGTCGAACATTCCGTTCCCGGGCTATCTCAACGTCAACAAGACGAACGACATCTCGATCAGCCTGACCAACGTGCGCGGCCGTCACACGCTGAAGGCGGGCTTCTACAACACGCACAGCTACAAGGCGCAGCAGCGCCAGGGCTGGCAGGGCACCATCAACTTCCAGAACGACGCGAACAACCCGCTCGACACGACGTTCGGCTACGCCAACGCCGCGGTGGGCGTGTTCTCGTCCTTCCAGCAGTTCTCGAAGTACGTCGAAGGGAGCTACGTCTACGACAACACCGAGGGCTACGTTCAGGACAACTGGAAGGTGAACAACAAGTGGACGCTGGACTACGGCATCCGCCTGGTGCGCCAGCAGCCGCAGTACGACGAGCTCGGGCAGGCGGCGAATTTCCTGCCTGACCAGTGGTCGCCCGGCAGCGCGCCGTATCTCTACACCGCCGGCTGCGCGGCGACGCCGTGCACGGGCAACAACCGGCAGGCGCGCGATCCCCGGACCGGGCTGCTCCTCGGACCGGCCACGTCGGTGGCGATCGGCACGCTGGTTCCCAATTCGGGAAACACCACCAACGGCCTGTTCCTGTCGGGACAGGGGATCTCGAAGACCACCTACATCTGGCCGAAGCTGCGGGTCGCGCCGCGCTTCGGGACCGCGTATGACGTGACCGGCCGTCAGAACCTCGTGCTGCGCGGCGGCGGCGGGCTGTTCTTCGATCGCCCGGCGGGCAACTCCATCTATCAGCAGGTGCAGAACCCGCCGACGATCCGCAACGTCACGCTGCGCTACAGCACGCTCCAGTCGCTCACCTCGGGCCTGGCGACCGAGGCGCCTCCGACCTTGACCGTGTATCAGTACGAGAGCGGCCTGCCGTCGACGTGGCAGTGGAACGGCGGCGTGCAGATGGTGCTGCCGTGGGCGGTCGCGCTCGACGTCGAGTACACCGGGCAGCACGCCTACAACCTGGTCGAGAACGTCAACATCAACGCCATCGACTTCGGCACGGCCTATCTCGCGGCCAATCAGGATCCGACGGTCTCCAGCGCGCTGCCCGGCGGCGCGGCGGTGACCGCCGACCAGATGCGGGCGTTCCGCGGCTTCGGCTCGATCACCCAGGCGCAGCCGCGGGGCTGGCTGACCAGCCACTCGCTGCAGATGTCGTTCAACCGCCGCTTCCGCAACGGCGTGTCGTTCGGCTTCAACGATGCGTGGCTGATCTCGCAGAAGGGGAGCGCCGGCGCGCGGCTCCAGCACAATGCGGACGGCACCTTCTCCGAACGTGCCGATCAGGCGGACGCCGACCGGCTGCTCGGCCGCTTCGTGCCGGTCAAGCACACGTTCAAGGGGAACTTCGTCTGGGATCTTCCCGACCTGCACGGCAGCGGGGCGGCGATGAAGGGGCTCGGGCTGGCGCTGAACGACTGGCAGCTGTCCGGCGTCTGGACGGGCGCCACGGGATCCGCGTACACCGTCGGCACCTCGTACCAGACCGGCGGCAGCCAGAACGTGACCGGCTCGCCCGACTACGGCGGCCGGATGCGGATCGTCGGCGACATCGGCTCGGGATGCAGCAGCGATCCGCTGCGCCAGTTCGTCGCCGCCGGATTCGCCCCGCCGCTGGTCAACAGCGTCGGCCTCGAATCGGGCGCGGACTACCTGCGCGGCTGTTTCCAGAGCACGCTCGACATGTCGATCGCGCGGAACATCCGCTTCCCCGGCCAGAAGCAGCTGCAGATCCGCCTCGACGTGTTCAACGCCCCGAACAGCGCGATCACCACCGGCCGCAACACGACGCTGAGCGTCGCCAGCCCGCTGGACCCGACGCCGGCCAATCTGCCCTACGACGCCAGCGGCAACGTCGTCGTCTCCCGCTCGCAGCCCAAGAACGCGGGCTTCGGCGTGGCAAACGCGTACCAGGCGCCGCGAACGATGCAGCTGCAGATCCGGTTCTCGTTCTAGATCGGATCGAGCCCGACAAACCCGGAGAACCTCTGCATGATCCGACGCTCGGTCATCCCCCCGACGATCGCCATGATCCTGACGATCGTGGTGTTGAGTGGCGCCCGCGCCGCCGCGCAAGGCGGCGGGCGGGGCGCCGAGCAGGGACGCGGGCGCGGCGGCAGTTCCTTTCCCGCGCAGCAGCGTCAACTGGCCGACGCGGCCGTCATCGCCAAGGGAAAGGGTATCTACGAGACGATGTGCGGCGCGTGTCACGGCATCGATCTGCGCGGCGGACAGCTCGGCGGGCCGAACCTTCTGCGATCGCAGACGGTGCTGCTCGACAGGCGCGGCGAATTGATCGGCCCGGTGATCGTCAGCGGACGTCCCAATCCGGCGCCGCCGGCACCGGCGATGCCGCCGTTCCCGATGTCGCCGGACGACCTCACCGCGGTGAGCGAATACATCCACAGCGTGCTCGCGCAGGGCGGCCGCCAGGGGCGTCCGCCCATCGACGACACCGTGGCGCCCGAACGGGTGCTGGTCGGCGATCCGGCGGCGGGAGAGAAGTACTTTCAGGCGACCTGTGCCGGTTGCCACTCGACATCGGGCGATCTGAAAGGCCTCGCCTCGCGCGTCGCAGACGCGCGGGAGCTGCAGAATCTGTGGGTGTCGGGCGGCGGCGGCGGCGGCCGTGGCGGCGGCCGTGGACGCGGCGGTACCTCGAGCCGCGCCACCGTCAAGATCACGCCGACCGGCGGCGCCACCATCGAGGGACGGCTGTCGCGGATCGACGACTTTCTCGTCTCGGTGATACTCGCCGACGGCAGCCGGCGCACGTTCCCGCGCCGCACCGCGACCGACCCGCGCATCGAGCTGAACGATCCGGCGGAGGCGCATCGCAGGATGGTGGCGGCGCTCGCCGACAAAGACATGCACGACGTCACCGCCTACCTCTGGACGATCAAGTAAATGACCATACGCGCGATCGTTCTGACGCTCGTCCTTCCCGCGGCGCTGCTGGCGCACGGCGCCGGCGTGGTGGAAGGGCAGGCGCCGTCGAGCGGGCTCGATCCGGCGGCGCTGCTGAAGCCGCTCGGCGACACGTGGCCGACGTACTCGGGTGACTACACGGGACGGCGCTACAGCTCGTTGACGCAAATCAATCAAACGACGGTCAAGAACCTCGGGCTCGCCTGGCTGTCGCGCGGCTTCACCAACGGGTCAGGTCCGACCGGACGCGGGGCCGGCGGCGGTGCCGGCTTCGGCGGCGGCGGCTTCGGCGGCGGCTTCGGCGGCGGCGGCCGCGGCGGCGGCGCCGACCATCCGATCATTGTCGGCGGCGAGGGCACCGGCGAGCTGAATGCCGGCGGCAATGCGGCGATGCGAGGGTCGATCCTGATGGTGGACGGCGTGCTCTACGCGACGTCGCCGGACAACGTGTGGGCCGTCGACGCGCGGGACGGCACGATCCTGTGGCAGTACTACTGGAAGACGCGCGGCGGCACGCACATCGGCAACCGCGGCGTCGGCATGTGGCGCAATTACCTGTTCTTCGAAACGCCGGACGACTACCTGGTGAAGATCGACGCGCGGACCGGCAAGGAAGCCTGGCATGTCGAGATCGCGCCGTTCGAGCAGCAGTATTTCTCGACCATGGCGCCGGTGATCGTGGGCGATCACGTGATCGTCGGCACCGGCAACGATCTGGACGCCCCGGGATTCCTGCAGTCGTTCGATCCCGAGACGGGCAAGCGGCAGTGGATTCTGTACACGGTGCCGATGAATCCTGGTGATCCCGGTCTCGACACCTGGCCGAGCCTGGAGGCGGCGCGGCACGGCGGCGGCCATCCCTGGGTGCCCGGCGTCTACGACCCGGAGACCCGGCTCTATATCTTCGGCACCGGAAACCCGACGCCGGCGTATACGCCGGCGGGGCGCGGCGTCGGCGTGGGGTTGTTCACCTGCTCGCTGGTGGCGGTGAACGTCGACACCGGCAAGATGGCGTGGTACTACCAGACCTCGCCGCGTGACATGCACGACTGGGATTCGACGCAGACGCCCGTGCTGATCGACGTGAAGATCAACGGCAAGCCGCGCAAGCTGGTGTCGACGGGCGCGCGGAACGGGTATTTCTTCACCGTCGATCGCGTGACGGGGGAATATGTCGCCAGCGGGAAGTTCAGCGCCACCGCGAACTGGGCGAGTGGCCTCGACCAGCAGGGACGTCCGGTGTTGAACCCGGAGAAGGTTGCCACCGTCCCGGGGGCGATCGTCAGCAGCAGCGCAACGAACTGGCCTCCGCCGGCGTATTCGCCGGACACGGGGCTGTTCTATCTTCCGGAGGGCAACAGCCTCGGGATCCGCTACCTGATCAATGATGATCCGCGCGGGTCGATGGGGCTCGGCGGCACGCAGGGGGGCGGCGGCGTGTCGACCGGCGGCTCGGTGACGGCGATGGATCCGCTGACTGCCAGGATCGTGTGGCGTCACGCGCTCCCGGGGGGCGGCGGCGCCACCGGCATGTTGACGACGGCGGGGAAGCTGCTGTTCGCGGGCGATGGCGGCGGCAATATCGTCGCCTTCGATCCGGCGAACGGCAACCCGTTATGGCACGCGCGGGTGGGCAACGTTGCCGGTGCGCCGCAGACGTTCTCGTTGGACGGCAGGCAGTATTTGCTCGTGTCGCTGGGCGACGCGCTTGCCGCGTTCGCGCTCTACGGCCGCTGATCGGGGGGAGGCCCGATGACCGACTTCTCACGACGCCATTTCCTGTTCGGCACGCTCCTGGCCGGCGTGATTCCGCGCGCCGGCTTCGGCAGTGTGCCGTCCCTGAAGTTCCTCGGCTACCAGTCGCCGAACGGCAAGATGAACATCGCCGGCGTCGGCGCGGGCGGCCGCGCGACCCAGGTGCTCGGCGCGATGGAATCCGAGAACATCGTCGCGCTCGCCGACGTCGATTGGGCGCGCGCCGCGGAGGGCTTCAAGCGCTGGGACAAAGCGGCGAAGTACAAGGATTACCGCCAGCTGCTCGAGAAGGAGAAGTCGATCGACGCGGTCACCGTGATCGTGCCCGATCACATGCACACGCACGTCGCGCTCGCCGCGATGCAGCTCGGCAAGCATGTGTACGTCGAGAAGCCGCTGACGCGCACGCCGTGGGAGGCGCGGCTCCTGACCGAGGCCGCGGCGAAGTACAAAGTCGCCACGCAGATGGGAAACCAGGGCTACTCCCATGACGCGACCCGCGTCGCCGCCGAGATCATCTGGTCGGGGGAGATCGGCGACGTCACGGAGGTGCACTCGTTCCGCAATCGCGCGAGCTGGCCGCAGGGCATGCAGTCGCTGCCGGCGGCGGAGAAAGTGCCCGACACGCTCGACTGGGATCTCTGGCTCGGTCCGGCAGCGATGCGTCCGTACACCTCGGGAGACGATGCCTACCGGAAGGAGTACAACCAGCAGCAGTACGGGTTCTACCTGCCGTTCAACTGGCGCGGCTTCTACGACTTCGGGACCAGCCTGATTGGCGACTGGGGGATTCATCAGCTCGGGCCGGCGAATCTCGCACTGCGGCTGGGCAGCCCGGTCAGCGTCGAGTGCCTCAAGCTGGGCGAGGGGCAGAGCCCGTATACGTTCCCGCGCGGCGGCGTCGCGCTGAAATGGGAGTTCGCGGCGCGCGGCACGATGCCGCCCGTCGCCATCTACTGGTCGGATACCGGGGAGCCGTATACGCCGGCGGGGATGACGGTCGAACAGATGCGTGCGATCCCGGGCACGGGACCGGAGATCGAAGGCACGCAGGGCGCGCGCGGCGGCCGCGGTGGCGGCGCCCGCGGCGGCGGCGGCGCCCGCGGCGGCGCTGCGCCGCAGGGCAGCGGCTACAACACCGTGTTCGTCGGGACCAGGGGCTACCTCGGCACCGGCGGCCGCGGCGAGAGCGTCGGGCTCCTGCCGGGCAGCCGCTGGGCGGACTACAAGCTGCCGCCGCGCAGCCTGACGCGATCGCCGGGACATCAGCGCGACTGGATCCGCGCCTGCAAGGGGGGCGAGGCGGCGTGTTCGCACTTCGGCATCGCCGGGCCGTACACCGAGTGGATGGTGCTCGGCGCGATCGCGGCGCGCGTGCCCGGCAAGCTGCTGTGGGACGCGAAGAAGATGGCGTTCACGAACAGCCGCGAGGCGAACACGTTCGTGAAGCCGTTCTTCCGCAAGGGGTGGGAGCTCAAAGCCGTCACCTAGACGAGCGGGCGTCGGCGGGTGAGCACGCACAGGGGGCGTGCCGGTGGCGCGCGCGAGCGCGTGCGGAGGGGAGTCCGGGGGCGACGCCCTCGGATCAAGACCGAGGAGAGAGCGATGTCGTACACGAGACGGGAATTCGGAAGGCTGGCGCTCGCCGGTCTCCCGGCGGCTGCGCTGCTGGGCCGTGGAGAGTCGATCTTTGGTGCGTTCGCGCAGGCGAAGCCGAACTCGCTGATCGAAGGCGTGCAGATCGGAGCGATCACCTACAGCTACCGGGCGATGCCGGATCAGAGCGCCGAGGCGACGCTGAAATACGTGGTCGACTCCGGCATCAGCGCCATCGAGCTGATGGGCGGTCCGGTCGAGAGCTTCGCCGGGATTCCGTCAACCGGGCCCGGCGGCGGCCGCGGCGCCGGCCGCGGCCGCCGCGGCGAAGGCGCAGCGGACGCGCCTCCGGCGCAGTTCGACTCGTCGTGGAACGGCCAGCCGTGCAACGCGGCGCCGCGCGGCGATGCGCTTCCCGGAGCGCGCGGCGGGGGACGACCTGATGTCGGCGGCGGCCGCGGGCGCGGCGAACTCACGGCGGAGCAGCGCGCCGCTCAGGAAGAGCAGAACGCGAAGGTCAAGGCCTGGCGCACCTCGGTGTCGATGGACACGTTCAAGGCGCTGCGCAAGATGTACAACGACGCCGGCGTCACCATCTACGCGTGGAAGCAGCTCAATCCGAACATGTCGGACGAGGAGTACGAGTACATCTTCAACGTCGCCGAAGCGCTCGGATGCACTCACACGACGCTGGAGCTGCCGACCGGCGAGGGCGCGGACGCCATCCTCAAGCGCGTCGGCGATTTCGCGATGAAGAAGAAGATCTACGCCGCCTACCACACGCATCTGCAGGGGAGCATGACCGCCTTCGACAAGGCGTTCGCCCTCTCGAAAGGCAACATGGCGAACGTGGACATCGGCCACTGGGTGGCGGCGGGCAACATCGGCGGCACGCCGATGCAGTTCCTGCAGAAGTACCACGATCGCGTCTCGAGCTTCCACGTCAAGGACCGCACCACGCCGGAGCACTGCGCGCTGAACCTGCCCTTCGGCCAGGGAGAGACGCCGATCAAGGAAGTGCTGCAGCTGGTCAGGAAGAACAAGTGGAAGTTCCCGGCGTCGATCGAATTGGAGTACACGGTGCCCGCGGATTCCACCCCGGTGGCGGAAGTGCGCAAGTGCCTCGAGTACTGCCGCCGCGCGCTCAGCACCTAGCCGTCGAATCCTTAATCCCTGATCGATCATCCCGGATCCGGCATCGCGGATCCGGGATCGCGTCCTCGAACGAGACGATCCAGCCCATGGCCCCGGGCGCGGTTCGCGCGCGGTGCGGGCTCAGGTATTCGCGTTGGGCGGCGGCTCGATGTGGATGATGGCATCGGCGATCTGCGGGAAACGCGCGATCAGCCGATCCTTCACCTCGTGCGACAGCGAATGCGCCTGCACCAGCGGCATCGCCTCCGGAAACCAGACGTGCAGGTCGAGAAAGACGTGATCCAGCGAGCCGCGGGTCCGGATGTGATGGCAGCCGATCACCTCGGGGACGCTCATCACCACCCGCCGGATGTCGTCCTCGTCCATGACCATGCGATCCGCGAGGATGCTCGACGTGTCCCGGGCGATGTCGAACGACGTCCGCGCGATCACGATGGCGATGGCGACGCCGGCGATCGGGTCCAGAACCGGATAGCCGAACGCGACCCCTGCGAGCGAGGCGAGCACGCCGACGGTGGCGTACACGTCGGTCCGCGTGTGGACCGCATCGGCGAGCAGCAGCTCGCTGCCCAGCGCCCGCCCGCGGCCCGCCTCGTAGCGCACCACCCACATGTTGACCAGCAGCGTCGCCACCATCACCGCGAAGCTGACCCACGTCACCGCCGGCGGCACCGGGTTGCCGAAGCGCGCCACCGCCGTGCGGCCGATCTCCATGACGGCGAAGACGAGGAAGATGAAGATCGCGGCGGCGGCGAGCGTCTCGAACTTGCGGTGGCCGTACGGATGCTCGGCGTCGGGCGGCTTGCCCGCGGCGCGCAGCCCGACGAGCCCGATGATGTTCGACGCGGAGTCGGTGAGAGAGTGAAAGCCGTCCGAGAGGACGCTGACCGCGCCGGTGGCGTAGCCGAGCACGAGCTTCGCCGCCGCCACGGCCAGGTTGAGAACCAGGACCCGCGTCAGTACCCGCGAGACTTCCTGGTGGCGCGCCGGGATCAGAACACCTTCGCGTGCCCCATCGGCCACCAGCGCAGCTGGACCTTGCCGATGATGTACTTCTTGGGCACCAGTCCCCAGTGCCGGCTGTCGGAGCTGTTGTTGCGGTGATCGCCCATGACGAAGTAGTAGCCCTCGTCGATGATCTTCGGGCCCCAGTCGTCGTGGCTGCGGTAGTCGGGCGGCACGAAGCTGTCGTCCAGCGGGACGTCGTTGCGATAGACGCGGCCGTCCACGATCCGGACCTGATCGCCTTCTTCGGCGATGATCCGCTTGACGAAGGATTTCTCCGGCTTGAGCGGATAGTAGAGCATCACGATGTCGCCGACCTTGGGATCGCCGAGCCGGTAGGCGAGCTTGTTGACGATCAGCCGATCCTGGTCCTGCAGCGTCGGCGCCATGCTCATGCCTTCCACGCGGGCGACCTGGAAGCCGAAGGTCACGATCAGCGTCGCGTAGACGGCGGCCGACGCCAGCGTCTTCAGCCAGGCGACCAGTTCCTCGCCGACGCGATTCAGCCACACCGACGCGTTGTCGACGGGCGGCGGCGGGGCGGCGGACGGACCGAGGCTCGGATCGGCAGCCGTGCCAAGCACCGGGTCCGCGGGATGGAACACGTCAGCGTCCGGCGGCGCGTCGTGGGCCGGCGGCGGCGGTGCGTCGAATCGCGGATCGTGATTGCTGTCGTTCATAGCTTCAGATACTCGCGGAGCCGCCGCGTCTGCGACCGGCTCACAGGGATCTCACTGCCCTTGCCGTCCTTCATCCGGAGGATGTAGTTGCGGCTGAACCAGGGCACGATCTCCTTGATTTTATTGATGTTCACCAGGTGCGACCGGTGCACCCGCCAGAACACGGCCGGATCCAGCCGGGTCTGGAGTTCATCCAGTGTCCGATAGTTGGACGTTCCTGACAAGCTGTTCGTTACAACCCGGATCTGGTCGTCCTCGACCGAGGCATGGACCACCTCGTCTGCATGCACCAGCAGGAACCGCTCGTCCACCTTGATGGCCAGCTGTTCCCGCCGCCCCTGCCGGTCCCCCAGCATCTGGAGGAGCTGATCCAGGTCGGCGCGCTGCGGCCCCTTTTCCGCCGCCAGGCGCTTCCGGACGCGGTCGACCGCGGTCGCCAGCCGCCCCGGCTCGACCGGCTTCAGCAGGTAGTCCACCGCGTTGACTTCGAAGGCGTCGAGCGCGTACTGGTCGAACGCCGTCACGAACACGATGTGGCAGTCCATCCCGGCCTGGACGACCCGCCGCGCGACCTCGAACCCGGTCAGTCCGGGCATCTGGACGTCGAGCAGCACCAGCTCCGGCTGGTACTCCTCTATTACGGTCAGCGCGTCGACACCGTTTCCCGCCTGCGCGACCACCTCGACCCCGCCGAGCTGATCGAGCAGAAAGCAGACCTCGTCGCGCGCGAGCTGTTCGTCGTCCACCACGATCGCGCGCAGCGGCGCCGCCGACGTCATGCGGTGATCCGGTCTGCGACGGTGGTCTCGGGAATCACCACGCGCGCGCACGTCCCCTGGCCCGGCACGCTGTCGAGCTGCAGCTGGTAGTTGGCGCCGTAGATCACCCGCAGCCGCTCGTTGACGTTGCGCAGGCCGATGCCGGTGCCGCGGACCCGCCCCGCCTCCGTCGCGGGGATGCCGATGCCGTTGTCGATGACGTCGATGATCGCGTGGTCGCGCTCGCGGAGGCTGCGGATGGTGATCCGTCCCTCGCCCAGCTTCTGCGCGAGGCCGTGCTTGATGGAATTCTCGACCAGCGGCTGCAGAATCATGCTCGGAACCACCAGCCCGAGCGTCGCCGGATCGATGTGCTTCTCGATCGTCAGCGACGGACCGAAGCGGATGCTCTCGATGTCGAGGTACTCGTCGATGGCCTCGAGCTCCTCGCGCAGCGTGACGAAGTGATCCTGGCTGCGCAGCAGCCGCCGCAGCAGCCCCGACAGCTTGAGGATGAGCGTCCGCGCCGTCTCCGGCTGCGATCGCGTGAGCGAGGAGATCGAGCTCAGCGTGTTGAACAGGAAGTGCGGATTGATCTGGCTGGAGAGCGCGTCGAGGCGCGATGCCATGAGCAGCTTCTCCTGCTCCTGCAGGCGATGCTCGATGCGCGCGCTGTTCCAGATCTTGATCGGGATCGCGACCGACAGCACCGCGCAGATCAGCACCGCGACCCACATGCCCGTGGTGTGCGCCGGGATCACGAACAGCCGCAGCGGCCAGCGGTAGCCGACCGCCTGCTGAATCAGCGCGAGTCCGATCGGCGTGGCCAGGAGAATCACCACCCAGTCGATCTCGAAGCGGCGGACCAGCCGCCACACGTGGCGGTGCAGGCCGGTGAAGAACAGCGGCGAGAAGTGCCAGATCGCTTCCTTGGGGCAGATCTCGCGGAGCCCGCCGCCGGCGAACCCGCAGCCGATCGCGAAGGGGAGCGCGCCCCATTCGCCGGCGAACAGCGGCGGGATGCCGAGCATGACGCCGACGATGGCGCCCGCGTACGGGCCGGCGAGGAGCCCGGCGAGAAACGCGCCCGACAGGGTCAGGTCGGCGCCGTTGTTGTTGAGCACGAGCCGCCACACCACGCCCAGCGTCAGCGGCAGCCCCAGGCTGGCGGCGAAGATCAGCCGCTCCGGCCAGTCCCGCTTCTCGGTCAGGAGGATGCGCCTGAACCACGGAAACCGCACCAGCATCGTCGACAGGACCGCCCCGACGGCGAGCTGCGCCATCAGCGTGAAGAGCAGGTCACGCTCCGACGCGAGGTGGGGAGATTGCGGCGGCACTGTCTGCTTAGCAGTTTACGATATGATTCAAGGATGATCCGTCCGTTGATCCACGGCTTCGCCACCACCTTCAAGCACATCTTCCGGAAGCCGGTGACCGTCAATTACCCCGACCAGAAGATCCCGGTGTTCCCGAAATGGCGCGGCAAACAGGTGCTCATGCGCGACGAGAACGGCCTCGAGAAGTGCGTCGCCTGCGGGCTGTGCGCGGTGGCCTGTCCGGCGGACGCGATTTACCTCGAGGCGGCTGAGAACGACGGCACGGTGCAGGCCGGCCCGCGCTACGCCAAGGTCTACCAGATCCACAAGACGCGCTGCATCTTCTGCGGCTACTGCGAAGAAGCCTGCCCGGTGTCCGCGATCTTCATGGGCAAGGACTACGAGCTCGCGGTCTACAGCAACAAGGACTTCATCTGGGACAAGGCCGACTTGCTCGTCCCCGCGCAGACGAGCGAGTAAATCTGGAAATCTGGAAATCTGGAAATTTGGAAATCTTGTCGATTCCCAAATTCCCAGATTTCCAAATTCCCAAATTTCCAAATTTCCAAATCCTCCCATGATCGGGGTTCTGGGCGACATCCACGGCGCCTTCGATTCAGCCCGCGCCGTCATCAGCCGCCATCCTGACATCCTCGCGTGGCTGTGCGTCGGCGACATCGCCGATGAACACGGGCGCTACGAGCCGCTTGGCGCCGACGTCCACTGGATTCACGGCAACAACGACAACTTCGACGCCATTGCCGCCGGCGATCTGCCGCGAGGCCTGCACCACATCGCCAATGCGTCAGCCGCGAGTGTGGGGCCGCTGCGCATCGCCGGCCTGGGCGGCACCTTCGCGCCGACGTGGTACGACACGGCGGCCGCCGATCTTCCGCATCCCAGGAAAGGCAGTGCCAAAGCCACCGAGCTCGCCGACAAGCGGCGGCATTTCGTCCGCGAGGAGGTCGACGCGTGCAAGGCGCTCCGCGGCATCGACATTCTCCTGACCCACGAGGCGGCCAGGCCGTTCCGTCCGTTTCCGCACGGGCGCGGACCCGATGCGGGCAAGCCGCAGATCAACGAAATCCTGGCGGCCATGAAGCCGCGGCTGCACCTCTTCGGGCACCATCACCGCTTTTCGGAGCAGGTCCGGGAGGGGGTCCCCTCGATCGGGCTGGATCTCGTCACCCGGGGCTACCTGCTGATTGAGACCGCGTCGCTTCGAATCAATACGGTAAAATATTGACAGATCGACACATGCGGACCCCCTTCCTCGAAGAGTTGGACCAGCACGTTCTCGTCTGCGATGGCGCGATGGGGACGATGCTGTACGCGCGCGGCATCTTCCTCAACCGGTCGTTCGACGAGCTGAATCTCACCCAGCCCGATCTCGTCGCGGAAGTGCACAAGGAATACGCGCGCGCCGGCGCCGACGTCATCGAGACCAACACCTTCGGCGCCAATCGGGTCAAGCTCGCCGCCTTCGGCCTTGCCGATCGCGTGCACGCGATCAACGTGCAGGGCGCGAAGATCGCCCGGCACGCGGCGCGCGATCAGGCCTACGTCGCGGGCGCGATCGGGCCGCTCGGCGTCCGCGTCGAGCCGTGGGGGAAGACCGGCGTCGACGAGGCGGAGCAGTACTTCCGCGAGCAGGCCCAGGCGCTGCTCGACGGCGGCGTCGACCTGTTCGTGCTCGAGACCTTCCGCGACGTGAACGAGATCGGCGCCGCGATCCGCGCGGTGCGCGGCGTGTGCGACCTGCCGATCGTCGCCCAGATGACGACCGAGGAGGACGGCGACAGTCTCGACGGCGTGGCGCCGGAGATCTTCGTCCCCGAACTCGAGGCGCGCGGCGCCAACGTCGTCGGCCTCAACTGCAGCGTCGGGCCGGCGGCGATGCTCGAGGCGCTCGAGCGGATGGCGCAGGTCGCGCACGTCAAGCTCGCCGCGCAGCCGAACGCCGGCAAGCCGCGGGAAGTCGAAGGGCGCAACCTGTATCTGTCGTCGCCGGAATACATGGCGTCGTACGCACGGCGCTTCATCAACACCGGCGTGCGCCTGGTCGGCGGCTGCTGCGGCACGACGCCGGATCACATCCGCGCGATCAAAGCGGCGGTGCGCTCGCTGGCGCCGGGCGCGGCGGTCACGGCCAGGGGAAGCGCGCCGGCGCCGGCCGCTCCCGCGGTGCCGCGCGTTGCCCGCGGCGAGAAGTCGCGCATGGCGCACACGCTCGCCCGCGGCGGCTTCGTGGTCAGCGTCGAGTTGACCCCGCCGCGCGGCTATCAGACGGACGTGCTCTGCGCGCAGGCGCGCAATCTGAAGAAGCACGGCGTCGATCTCGTCAACATTCCCGACCAGGCGCAGGCCAACGCCCGGATGAGCGCGCTGGCGGCGGCGTTCCTGATCGAGCAGCAGTGCGGCGTCGAGACGATCCTGCACTACGCCTGCCGCGATCGAAACCTGATCGCGATGCAGACCGACCTGCTGGGCGCGCACGCGATGGGCGTCCGCAACCTGCTGCTCGTCACCGGCGATCCCCCGCGCGTCGGCGACTACCAGGACGCGACCGCCCTGGCGGACGTCGATTCGATCGGGCTGACCAACATGGTCAACAGTCTGAACGGCGGGCTGGACATCGGCGGCCAGCCGATCGGCCAGCCGACGGCGTTCCACATCGGCGTCGCCGTCAATCCCGGCGCGCCGAACGTCGACGAGGAGCTGCGCCGCTTCGCCTACAAGGTCGACGCCGGCGCCGAGTTCGCGATCACCCAGCCGGTGTTCGACGTCGCCGAGCTGCGCGCCTTCCTCGCGCGGATCGGCGAGCCGCGCATTCCGGTGATCGCCGGCGTCATGCCGCTGGAGAGCGTGCGCCACGCCGAGTTCATGGCCAACGAAGTGCCCGGGGTGCGCGTTCCCGACGCGGTCGTCGAACGGATGCGGCGCGCCGACACCGCCGGGCGCGCTGCCGACGAAGGGCTGGCCATCGCGCGCGAGATCGCCGCCGAGGTCCGATCGTTGGTACAGGGCGTGCAAATTTCGACCGCGCCGAAGGCCGTCGGCATGGCGCTGGCCGTGATCGACGCCGTCGGCGCCTGAGATCGCGGCTGGTCCATTTTCTTGCCCGTCCGGTCTGACACGGGATATAGTCCGAGCCTATGGCCTTATTCGACCGAAAGCCCGATAGCGATAACGTCACAGGAGACGCGGCGACACGGGCACTCTCGGTCGCGGCCGTCGAAAACGCCTTCGTCGAGAACGTCTACGACAAGCTCGCGAAGGTCTACGACCTCTTCTTCGGGCCGACGCTCCATCCGGGGCGGCTGCAGGCGATCAACCGCATGAACATCCAGGCGGGGGAGCGCGTGCTCGAGGTCGGCGTCGGCACCGGCATCAACCTCTCGCTGTATCCGCGCGAAGCGGACGTGACGGGAATCGATTTCTCGTCGTCGATGCTCGAAAAGGCGCGGGAGCGCGCCGCGCGGCCCGACGCGGCCCCCGTCCGGCTCCTGCAGATGGACGCCGCGGACCTGCGCTTCGCCGACGATTCGTTCGACATCGTCTACGCGCCGTATCTCATCAGCGTCGTCCCGGATCCGGTCAAGGTCGCGCAGGAGATGCGCCGCGTCTGCCGTCCCGGCGGGCGGATCATCTTCCTGAATCACTTCCTCAGCCCCAACCCGATCCTGTCCCGCATCGAACGCCTGATTTCCCCGGCCACCATTCACATCGGCTTCAAGTCGGACCTCGACCTGCCGGCGTTTCTCGCGCAGGCCGGGCTGGAGCCGGTCTCGATCGAGAAAGTGAACTGGCCGCGCATCTGGTCGCTCGTCACCTGTGTGAAGTGAGCGGCGCGGTCATGATGACCGCATGCGCACCCGACGCGACTTTCTCTGGTCGTCGTCCGCCGCGCTCGCCGCCACACAGACTCCGGCTCCCCTCGAGTCGCTGACATCGATGCGCGCCGCCGCGGCGCCGATCTCCACATCACCGAGAACGGCGCGGAACTCTTCACCCCGCAGTCAGAGGTCGCTGGGCACGCCGTTCTGAATCTCAGCCGCCGCGGGGGAAGCCGGCAATCATCGCCGCAATCACCTCGGCGCCGTCGGTGCGCGGGCGCTCCGCCGGCGGCGGCGCGTTCGCCGCCCGTTCGACGGCAGCGGACCACCGGCCGGCGAGCACCGACGAATTGTCCAGATACGCGCAGCGCACGTACTTCGGCATCTCGCGCACGAACACGTCGTACTCGGGAAATACGCCGCGCTCGGTATAGACGAGCGGCGTGCCGTTCGCGATGCACTCCGACACGATGCCGTAGCCGGGCTTGGTGACGACGACGTCGACGGCGCGGACGAGATCCTGATAGCTGAGCCCCGCGTCGTAGACCTCGGCGCCGCCCAGTCCGCGGACGATTTCCCATCCCTCCGGCAGGCTCACGCTATCGAGGTCGAGGCCGGGCAGACCATAACCGCCGAACGACGGCAGGGCGAGCCGCTTGTCCGGCGGAAGCTTCAGTCGCGCGCGCGTCTCCGCCGGCGCCTTCGACGAGTGCCGCGCCACGAACGGCACGTCGGTGAGGCCTCGCGCCGCCGACGTGTCGGGCCGCGACGCGCCGGCAAACGTCTCGAACCCCCCGTGCAGCGGCAGCCGCCACGCGGCAGCGGCGTGACGATAGGCCGCCCGCAGCGTCGGAATCAGATCGGGTGCGGCCGCGAGGTGCTCGCGATAGCCCTCGTAGATCCAGTCCCACGTGAAGTTCGAGACGACGACTGCCGGCAGGTCCGCTCTGGCGGCAGCGGCGCACGCCAGCGGAGGCGCATCGCTGATCACCAGATCGACGCGCCGCGCGCGCAGCAGCCGGGCCTCGGCATCGGCGCGCGCCTCCAGCGTGAGGTAGAACTCGCGCGCCGCGGCGATCGTCGCGGCGGCGTCGAGGCGCAGGCTGTCGATCTGGATGACGCCGGTATCGGTGGGATCCG
The DNA here is from genome assembly GCA_035699745.1 of Vicinamibacterales bacterium. Taxonomy (NCBI): domain Bacteria; kingdom Pseudomonadati; phylum Acidobacteriota; class Vicinamibacteria; order Vicinamibacterales; species Vicinamibacterales bacterium. Next base: position 53,625 of record DASSPH010000070.1, on the reverse strand, counting down.
GGATCAGGTCGAAGCGGGCTGCGATCGTGCGTTCGAGCAGCCAGCGCGCCGCCGTGGAGCGGACGAGGACCCGCGCGTCCGGGCGGCGCGCCGCGAGGGCGTTGATGATCTCGATCTGACGGGAGGCGTGACCGAAGCCGTGACCGCTGATATAGAAGGCGACCGTCACGCCCTGGCCGCGGCGGGCGCGCTGCCCGCGTCGGCGACGCTGCCCACCGCGCCCGGACCGGCGACGTCGGGCAGCGCCACCTTCAGCACGTCGTCCAGCGTGCTCGCGGCGACGAACGTCATGTCCTTGCGCACTTCCTCCGGCAGCTCGACGAGATCCTGCATGTTGCCCTGAGGCAGGATCACCGTCTTGATGCCGCTGCGGCGCGCGGCGAGGGACTTCTCGCGCACGCCGCCGATCGGGAGCACCAGCCCGGACAGCGTGATCTCGCCGGTCATCGCCACATCGGCGCGGACCGGCACGCCGCGTGCGGCCGAGACCAGCGCGGTCGCCATCGTGACGCCGGCCGACGGTCCGTCCTTCGGGATGGCGCCGGCGGGCACGTGAATGTGAATGTCCTGGTGACTGAGCGTCTCCGGCGTGATCCCCAGCGCCGCCGCCTGCTGCCGCACGTGGCTGAGCGCCGCCCGCGCCGACTCCTGCATCACGTTGCCCAGTTGTCCGGTCAGGGTGAGATGTCCCTTGCCGCCGGGCAGCAGCACGGCTTCGATGTAGAGCACGTCGCCGCCGACCTCCGTCCAGGCGAGTCCGGTGGCGACGCCGGGACGCGACAGGCGGAACGATCCTTCCGAGCGGTTGCGCGCCGGACCGAGATAGTCGGGCACGTCCTTGACGCGAACGTGACCGACGTACGAGGCGTCCGTCGCGACGCGAGCCGCCACCTTGCGCGCCAGCGTTCCGATCTGGCGCTCGAGCGAGCGAACGCCGGCCTCGCGCGTGTATTCGGCAATCACCCGCCGCAGCGCGTCGTCGTCGATCGCCAGCTGGTCCGGCTTGAGACCGTGCTCCTCCCGCTGCCGCGGCACCAGGTACATCTTGGCGATGTGGATCTTCTCTTCCTCGGTGTAGCCGCTCAGGTGAATGATCTCCATGCGATCGAGCAGCGCCGGATGGATCGTCCCGAGCTGGTTGGCGGTGGCGATGAAGAGGACGTTGGAGAGATCCAGCGGCACCTCGAGGTAATGGTCGCGGAACGTGTGGTTCTGCGCCGGATCGAGCACCTCGAGGAGCGCGGCGGCGGGATCGCCCTGGATGCCGACCGAGACCTTGTCGATCTCGTCCAGCATCAGCACGGGGTTGATCGATCCCGCGGTCTTGAGTGCCTGCACCAGGCGTCCGGGCATCGATCCGATGTAGGTCCGGCGGTGCCCGCGGATCTCGGCCTCGTCCCGCACGCCGCCGAGCGAGATGCGCACGAACTTGCGGTTCATCGAGCGGGCGATCGACTGGCCCAGCGACGTCTTGCCGACGCCGGGCGGGCCGACGAAGCAGAGGATGGGACCCTTCATGTCCCCCTTCAGCTTCCGCACGGCCAGGTACTCGACGATGCGCTCCTTGACCTTGTCGAGATCGTAGTGATCCTCGTCGAGCACGCGCCGCGCCTCGACCGGATCGAGGCGGTCGTCCGTGCGCCTGGCCCACGGCACCTCGAGGAGCCAGTCGAGGTACGTGCGGATCATCTGGTACTCGGGCGCGGCGGGAGTCATCCGCTCGAGACGATCGACCTCGCGGTTCGCCACCGCGGCGATCGCGTCGGGCAGACCGGCGTCGGCGACGCGCTTGCGCAGCTCGGCGGCCTCGCCGTCCCCTTCGCCGAGCTCGCTCTGAATCGCCTTGAGCTGCTGGCGCAGGACATACTGCCGCTGCGCGTCGGTCATCTCTTTCTCGGCGCGCGACTCGATCTGCCCCTTCAGTTCGAGGACGTCGATCTCGCGCGCGAGCGCGTTCGACACCGCGTCGAGCTTGACGGCGACGCTGTTCTCTTCGAGCAGCCGCTGCTTGTCCTCCGGTTTCATGTCGAGCAGGCTGGCGAGCAGATACGCGATGCGCAGCGGATCGTCCAGCGACGTGACCAGCGTCCGGATGTCGGGCGAGAGGCCAGTGGCGAGCGAGAGCGCCTTGTCGACCAGTTCCTGCAGCCTGCGGACGTGCGCGTCGATCTCGAGCGAGCGCTCGGATGGTTCGGGGAGCGGCTTGATCAGCGCGGTCAGATGCCCCTTGCCGTTCTGCAGGAACTCGGCGCGGGCGCGCGCCACCCCCTCGACGAGCACGCGCATGCCGCCCTGGCCCTTCGCCATCTGCCGGACGATGCCGACCGTGCCGGTGCGGTGGAGGTCGTCCATACCCGGCTCGTCGTGGTCGTTCTTCTGGAGGAGAAGCAGGACCATGCGGTCGCCCGCGAGGGCCTTGTTCACCGCCTCGACCGACGGCGGCCGGCTGACGCCGAGCGGCGCCACGGTGAGCGGCAGCACGACCGCGCCGCGGAGCGGCACGACCGGCAGTTCGTTGGGGAGCGGGGGAGTCTGCGTCGTTTCAGCCATCAGCGTTTCTTCAAAGCCGGCTCGGCAGCGTCGTCGGCGACGATCCACGCGGCGCGCGCCGCCAGACGGGCCACCCGGGTCAGCTTGCCAAAATCGATCCGCGCCGCGTCGTCGTCCGGCGTGTGGTAGTCGGGGTGCAGACCGGTGGTGAGGAACAGCGCGGGAATTCCGCGCGACAGGAACGGCCACTGGTCCGACCGCTGCACCAGATTGTGAATGCCGTAGTCGTAGTCTTCCTTCAACGTCAGCCCGATCGCCTCGTTCGCCTCGCGCAGGTCGGCGGCCAGGTCGGGCGAATAGCTGTAGCCGAGCACGTGCAGCGTGTTGACGCTGCTCGCCGCCGAAACCTTCGGCATGCCGGCGAAGCGCCAGTCCGCGGGATTGGGCACCTCTTCGTTGCGGCCGACCATGTCGAGATTCAGGTTGGCGACGACGCGGCGGGCCGGCTGCGGCGCGGCGACGAAGGCGAACGCGCCGAGCGAGCCCTTCTCTTCCCCGTTCCACAGTGCGAACAGGACGGAGCGCGCCGGCCGCTCGCCGGCCGCGGCGGCGCGGGCCATGGCGGCGGCCGCGGCGATCACCGCCGCGGTACCCGAGGCGTTGTCGTCCGCGCCGTTGTAAATCCGTCCCTGCGCGTCGGTCCCGTCGTGATCGAGATGCGCGCCGACGACGATCATCTCGCCGCGCCTGGCCGGGTCGCGTCCCTCGACCAGCCCGAGCACGTTGCGCACCGTGACCGTCCGCTCTTCCACGTCGGGCGCCAGCGTGGCTTCGAGGGTGGCTCCGCGCGCGAGCGCATCGCGCAGCGGCTGCGCCGCTTTCGCCGACAGCGTGGCGAGGGGCGGAGCGCTGCGCAGGTCCGAGGCGAGCCGGTAGGTCGCACTCCGCGAGCCCCGCTCGGGCCACACCTGGTCGGCAGCCGCGGGATTCTCGGTGACCACGAGGAGACCGCGGGCGCCGTGCGCGGTCGCGTTCTGTACTTTGGACGCGAACACCGTCTGACGGTCCCCGCGCAGCGGTTCCGGCGCGCCGTCCAGAATCATGACGATGGCGCCGCGGGCATCGACGCCGGCATAGTCGTCGTGGCTGCGCTCCGCGCTGGTGATGCCGTAGCCGGCGGACACCAGCGGTCCGCTGGCGGCGCGGCTCCCGGTGTCGGGCAGCGGATAGAAGTCCGACCCGCCGCGGATCTCCTGCAGCGTCGAGCCGTCCCCGCGCGTGACGAGCAGACGCGAGCGCGGGCCGAGCGACGGCTGCGCGATCTCCACCGGCTGGTAGCAGCTGCCGTCGGCCCCCGCCGGGGTGACGCCGTTCCTGCGCAGCGCGTCGCAGATGAACTCTTCCGCCTGCCGGTTGCCCGCTTCACCCACGCCGCGCCCTTTGAGCCTGTCGCTGGCGAGCGTTTCGACGTAGGTCCGGAGATCCGCGGTCGAGACGGCGTCGATCGCGCGGACCACCGCGTCGGGCACGCGGGCGGGCGCCGGCCGCGCCGCCGGCGCCGCGCATGCGCACCAGATCGCCAGAAGCGCGGCTGTTCGACGTAGCGGCATCCCATCAAGAATAGCGCAGCCGCGGGGGTATGATCCGAGGTGGTGACTGGCGACTGCCGGTTGGCGAGTCACTGACTGTCGAGTGGTGATTGACGAATCGAGTGGCGATCAGCGGCATCGGCGTCGTGTCCCCGTACGGCGTCGGCCGCGAGCGGTTCTGGGCCGGCGTGTCGCGGGGCTGCAGCGCGACACGCGCGATCACGGCGTTCGACGCCTCGCCGTTTCCCTGCCAGGTGGCGGCCCCGGTGCCCGCCGGCTGCTCCATCGACGATGCCGTGCCGCTCGCCGCGCACGCGGGGAACGGCAACGGGCACGGCAACGGCCGCCCCGATCCGCGGCGCTATTCGCGCGCCTCGCTCATCGCCGTCCTCGCGGCGCACGAAGCGTGGGCGGACGCGGGGCTGCGGCTGAACGAACCCGGCGCCGGCGTGCTCGTGGGCAGCGGCGCCGGCGGCATCGACGTCGCCGAGCGCCAGTATTACGAGTTCTTCACGGACGGCTGGAAACGGGTGACGCCCTACGCCATCCCGGTGTCGATCGTCGGGATGATTTCCAGCGAGATCTCCATCGCGCTCGAGCTGCACGGCATGAGCCACGTGCTCTCGACCGGCTGCACGAGTTCGACCGACGCGATCGGCTACGCGGCATCGCTCATCCGATCGGGCGATGCGGACGTCGTCCTGTCCGGCGGCGCCGACGCGTGCGTCACCCCCGGCATGATCTTCGGCTTCGGCCGGATGCGCGCGGTGCCGACGAGCTACAACGATCGCCCCGCGGAAGCGTCGCGGCCGTTCGATCTCGGTCGGGAGGGGTTCGTGCTCGGCGAGGGGGCGTGGATGGTGGTGCTCGAGCGCGAGGAGCGCGCGCGGGCGCGCGGCGCGCCGATCTACGCCACGGTCGAGGGCTACGGCTCGACGTGCGACGCCTATCACCGCGTGCAGATGGATCCGGACGGCGAGCAGATCGTGCGGGCCATGCAGCTGGCGATCGACCGTTCGGGACGCGCGCTCGACGAGATCGGCTACGTGAACTACCACGGGACGTCCACGGTGCTGAACGACGCGGTCGAGGCACGATGCGTCCGCCGCCTGTTCGGCGCGCGCGCCGACGCCGTGCCCGGTTCGTCGACCAAGTCGATGATCGGCCATCCGCAGGGCGCGAGCGGCGCGTCCGGGGTGGTGACCAGCGCGCTGGCGCTGTCACGCGGTTTCCTCCCCCCGACCATCAACCAGCACACGCCCGACCCGGCGTGCGACCTGGACTTCATCCCGAATACCGGCCGCGCGGCCGCGCCGGCGGCAGCGCTGTGCAACTGTCTCGGCTTCGGGTCGAAGAACAGCGCCATCGTGCTGGGCGCTCCCCGCTGATGCCGCGGTCAACGGCCCATCGCCCAGGTACCAACGCCCAATGAACGGCCACCTCCCCCCTCGCAAATGTTCGACGTGATCGTTGCCGGGGCGGGACCCGCCGGGTCGGTGGCGGGAGCGGTTCTCGCCCGCGGCGGCGCGCGCGTGCTGATCGTCGATCGCGCGCGGTTCCCGCGCGGCAAGCTGTGCGGCGACACGATCAACCCCGGCGCGCTCGCGGTCTTGCGCCGGCTCGGGCTGACGGCGTCGTTCGAGCAGACCGCGCTGCCGATCGACGGCATGGTGGTGACCGGGCAGCACGGCGTCCGCGTGCGGTGCGAGTACGGGAGCGGCGCGCGCGGATTGTCGCTCCTGCGGCGCGATCTCGACGCGGCGCTCGCCGCCGCGGCCGCGCAGGCCGGCGCGCGGATCGAGGAAGGGGTTGTCGTCCGTGGTCCGCTGCTCGGCGCGGACGGCACGGTCCGCGGCGTCGTCATCGCGGGACGGAACGGCCGCGACGTCCGCGTGCCGGCGCCGCTGGTGATCGCGGCGGACGGCCGGCGATCGCGCGTCGCGCTGGGCGCCGGGCTGCTGCGCCATCCGCGGCGGCCGCGGCGCTGGGCGATCGGCGCCTACTTCACCGGCGTCGCCGGCCTGTCGCGGTTCGGCGAGATGCACGTCCGCCCGGCGCGCTACATCGGCGTGGCGCCGCTGCCGTCGGGCGACGCGAACGTCTGCCTCGTCGTCGAACGCGACGCGGCGCACGACGATTCCGCCTCGCTGCTGCTCGAGGCGGTGACGCGCGATCCCGAGCTGCGCGACCGCTTCGACGCCGCGCGGATGATCGCGCCGCCGGCCGTGCTCGGTCCGCTTGCGGTCGATGCACGCGGCGCCGGCGCGCCGGGGCTGCTGCTCGCCGGCGACGCGGCGGGGTTCATCGATCCGATGACGGGCGACGGACTCCGCTTCGCGGTCCGCGGGGGAGAGCTGGCGGCGACGGCTGCCCTGGCGGCGCTGGCCGGGACGGCCGGCGCGCCGCACCTGACGCTCGCGCGGCTGCGCCGCCGCGAATTCGCGGCGAAGTGGCGCTTCAACCGTACCTTGCGGGCGCTGGTCAGCCGTGACCTCACCGTGGCGCTCGCCGGCCGCGTCGCGCACGCCGCGCCGTGGATCCTCCAGCGGACGATCGCGTTCGCCGCGGACCTGCCGGCCATCCGATGATCGCTGTTGCCGGCGCCGTCATCTTCGCGGCGATGATCGTCGAGGCGCTGCTCGCCTCGACGAACGAGCGCGCGCTCCGCGCCGCGGGCGCGATCGAGCCGGCCGGCGACGTCTACCGGATCATGCAGCTTGCGTATCCCGCCTGCTTTCTCGCCATGCTCGCCGAAGGGGCGGCGCGATCGGTCGGCGCCGATGCCGGGTTCGCCATCGGCACGGCGGTCTTCGCCGCCGGCAAGGCGCTCAAGTACTGGGCCATCGTCACGCTCGGCCCCCGCTGGACGTTTCGCGTGCTGGTCCCGCCGGGGGGTGCGCGCATCCGCCGCGGGCCCTATCGCTGGCTGGCGCATCCCAACTATGCCGGCGTGGCCGGCGAGCTGCTCGGCGTCGCCATCGCGATGAGCGCGCTTCTCACCGGCCCGTTCGCCGTGGCGGGGTTCTGCCTGCTGATGCGGCGGCGCGTCCTCGTCGAGGAGGCCGCGTTGCGGCAGAGTAGAATGAGCGGCACGGAGGCCCCGGCGAGCGAACGAGCGGCAGCGAGTGACCACGCGAACGGAGCGCGCCGGTGAGGCCCGCACGAGTGCGTGCAGGAGAGCCCGAGGGGCGGGGCCCTTCCGAGAAGAGATGAAGCGCCGCCTCACCGCCGCCGCCGACGCCGCTGCCGTCGTCGCGCTGTGCCTCGCGTCGTTCGTCGCCGTGTTCGGCGGCTTCAACCTGCAGCTCGGCCCGCTGCCGATCAGCGTGCACGGGGCCGGCCGGCTGCTCTTCATCGCGCTCGCGCTGGTCGCGATCCGCCACGCCGCCAACCCGGCGGATCCGCTGCATCGGCGGCTGCTTCGCGGCTATCGCGCCCGCCGGGACGGCACGGCGGCGGCGATCGTCCCCGCCGCCGTCGCTACCCGCGTCGCGGCGCTGTTGGTCGGCTACATGGCGGTGAACACGATCGGCGTGGCGCCGGAACTGGCGGGTTTCACGCTCTCGCCGCGGCCGCTGCTGAACCTGCCCGCGCGCTTCGACGCCGGCTGGTACGGCGGTATCGCGCTCGACGGCTACTCGTTCCAGGGGCGGTGGGACCGCCAGCAGAACATCGCGTTCTTTCCGGCGTTTCCGATGCTCGCCAGGATCGCGGGCTATCCGCTGGGCGCGTTCGCGCCGCGCGTGCCGCACGACGTGCGGATCGCACGCCTGCTGTGGGCCGGCGTGTTGATTTCATTCGCCGCGTTCGGCTGGGCGGCGGTGTATCTGTGGCGGCTGACCGCCGAGACCGTCGGCGAAGCGCGGGCGCCGGCGGCCGTGGCGCTGCTCGCGTCCTATCCCTTCGCGGTGTTCTTCAGCGCGCCGTACACCGAATCGCTGTTCCTGCTTGGCTGTCTCGGGTGCGTGTACCACTTCCGCCGCCGCGAGCTGTCGATCGCCGCCGCGTGGGGACTGCTCGTCGGCCTGACGCGCCCGAATGGATGCCTGTTGAGCGTCGTGCTCGCGGTGATGCTGATCGAGCGGTACCGCGAGCTGGCGAGAGCGCCGCGCGCCGACGCCGCCAGGGCGGTGCTTGCCGCCGCCGCACCCGGCTTCGGCATGCTGCTGTATTCCGCGTACATCCACCAGCTCACCGGGGACTTCTTCGGGTGGGCGCGGCTGCAGGAAACGTGGGGCCGGTCGTTTGCCGGCCTCGCGCCCGTCGGGCGCGCCTACGGCTGGCTGATCGACGAGGGGCTGCTGACGGTGGTGCAGAACGTGCCCTACGACACGATGAACAGCCTCGGCCTGATCTTCGCGCTCGCGATGGTGTGGCCGGTGGCGCGGCGCCTCGGATGGGCGCTCGCGCTCTTCGTCGTCATCACCGTGATTCCGCCGCTGCTCGCCGGCGGCGTGCTGTCGATGGGACGCCTGACGTCGACGCTGTTTCCCCTGTTCATCGCGCTCGCGGCGATGGTCCCGCCGCGCGCCGTCCCGCAGGTCGTCACCGCGTTCGCGATTGGCCAGGGGCTCGCCGCGGCGCTGTTCTTCACCTGGCGGCCACTCTTCTGATCGAGGCGTCTTAACCGGCACGGACCCTGCTTCACCGCGCCCGGAGAGCCGTCTGCCGTGGTCTATAATCGAGCGAATTCGATGATTCGTCGCCTTCCCTCAGCGCTGCTGATCGCACTGGCGCTGCTCGTCTGTTTCGCGACCGCCGGCTCGGCCATCCGCCGCGCCCAGTCCGCCGCCGCGCCGCAGGAGTTCCCGCTGTCGGCGGCGGCCGCGATCGCGCACGGCAAGCGCGACGAGGCCGCCAGGCTGGCGAACGCCCGCGGGGCGGCTGACGCGGCCGCTGCGGCCGTGCTGGCGCAGCTCGCGGCGGCGCGCGGCCAGTACAAGGAGGCGCAGGCGCTGCTCGAACCGATCGCGACGCGCGAGCCGGCCGGCGAGGCGGCGCTCGAGCTGGCGCTGCTGTATCGCAGCATCGGCCGGTCGGCCGACGCGCAGCCGCTGCTGAACGCCGTATTCCGCGCCGGGCAGACGGCTTCGGAACCCTACGCGCTCTTTCGCGCCGGGCGCGCCGCGCACGCGCTGAACCGGCCGCGCGACGCCAACGTCTTTTTCCGCGAAGCGGAGCGCGCCGGCGCGCACAAGGCGATCGTCGAGACCGCGTGGGGGCGGCTGTTCCTCGAGAAGTACAACAGCCCCGAGGCGCTGAAGTCGTTCGAAGCGGCGATCGAGATCGATCCGGAATGGGCCCCGGCGCACGCCGGCCTCGCCCGCGTGCTCGAGAACGAGGATCCGCCAAAGGCCGCGATGGCGGCCGCCAGGGCGCTGGCGATCGATCCCGATCTCGCCGACGCGCGGCTGCTCCTCGCCGGGCTCCACCTCGACGACGATCGCGACAAGGAGGCGCGCGCCGAGATCGACAAGGTGCTGGCCTTCAACCCCTCGCACCTCGACGCGCATGCGATGCTCGCCGCCGTGGCGTACGTCAAGGACGACAAGGCGGCGTACGACCGCCAGGTGGCCACGGTTCTCGCGATCAATCCGGCGTACGGCGAGGTGTATCGCCTCGCCGGGCAGCACGCGGCGAGTCATTACCGCTTCGACGAGGCCGCGGCGCTCGCCGAGAAGGCGCTCGCGCTCGATCCGTCGAACAGCCGCGCCGCCGCCGACCTCGGCATGCACCTGCTGCGCACCGGCGACGAAACCGGGGCGCGCCGCGCGCTCGAGCGATCGTGGAAGGCCGACCCCTTCGACGTCGTCACCTTCAACCTGCTGAAGATGCTCGACAACCTCGAGCAGTTCGTCGCGGTCAAGGAAGGGGACATCGTGCTCAAGATGCACCGGGACGAGAGTCCGGTGCTCCGCGAGTACGCCATGCCGCTGGCGCAGGACGCGCTGAAGACGCTGTCGGCCAAGTACGGCGTGACGCCGGCCGGTCCGATCCTGGTCGAGATCTTCCCCGATCACGACGACTTCGCGGTGCGCAATCTCGGGCTGCCCGGGATGATCGGCGCGCTCGGCGCCTGCTTCGGCCGGGTGGTCACGATGGATTCGCCGCGCGCGCGCGATCCCGGGACGTTCAGCTGGCAGGCGACGCTCTGGCACGAGATGGCGCACGTGGTCACGCTGCAGCTCTCCAAACAGCGGATCCCGCGCTGGCTGACCGAGGGGATCTCGGTGCACGAGGAAGCGAAGAAGCGCGCCGAGTGGGGGCGCGACATGGAAGTGACGTTCGCGCGCGCCATGGATCGCAACAAGGTCCTCAAGCTGCGCGACCTGAACTCCGGGTTCACCCGTCCCGACACCATCGCGCTGGCCTACTACCAGGCGTCGCTGCTCGTCGACCACATCGTCGCGACGAAAGGGCAGGGGGCGCTCAACGCGCTGGTGAAGTCGTATGCCGGCGGCATCGACAACGACGCGGCGCTGCAGCGGGCGCTCGGGGTGAACATCGACACCCTGCAGGTCAGCTTCGACAACGCGCTCGAGGATCGGTTCGGCGCCATGCGGCGCGCGCTCCACGATCCCGGTGCGCCAAAAACGCCGGCGGGCGTGGCGGTGCTGGAGAAGCCGGCCGAACGCAGTTCGATCGACACGCTCAAGGCGGCCGCGGCGGCCCGGCCCGACAGCTTCGTCGCGCAGCTCGCGCTGGGCAAGGCGCTCGCGGCCGGCGGCGACGCCGCCGCCTACGCGCCGCTGCAGCGGGCGGCGGTGCTGGCGCCGACGGCGATCGGCCCGGAGAGTCCGCACGCGGTGATGGCGCAGCTGGCGGAGAAGCTGAACGATCGGCCGCGCGCGATCAAGGAGTACGAAGCCGTGCTCGCCGCCGATCACACCAACGTCGACGCGGCGCGCAAGCTGGTCGACCTGGCGGCGGCCGCCGGCGACGACCGGGCGCTCAACCTCGGGCTCGAGCGTGTCGTGGCGCTGGATCCGTTCGACGCGGCGGCCCATACCGGCGCCGGACGGCTGGCGATGAAGCGCAAGGACCACGCGATTGCCATGCGCGAGTTCCGCGCCGCGCTGCAGACCGGCGCGGCCGACAAGGCGGCGGCGCACTGCGATCTCGGCGAGAGCTATCTGCTCGCCGGGATGCGGGCCGAAGCCAAGAAGGAAGCGCTCGCCGCGCTCGAGATCGCACCCAGCTACGAGCGCGCGCAGGAGCTGCTGCTGAACGCGGTCGGAGGGCAGTCAGGCAGCAGGCAATGAGGAAGGTGTGCGGCGCGGCGGCCCTCGGGCTGCTCGGCGCAGCCCTCTGGCTCGCTGCGCCTGCCGGCCTGGCCGGGCTGGCGCCGGTGGGCGTCGCCGCCCAGCCGCCGCCCGTTCCCGCGGCGCCCGACGCACGGTTCGCCGGGCTGCAGTGGACCTTCGTCCGCATCAAGTACACCGCCTGGACGCTGCCGCGGGTCGGCCTCAGCTACATCGACGAGCCGTGGTATATCGACGCGCCGGCGGCGGAGTGGAATCTCTCGCGGCGGGTCCGCACCGCCACCAACATCCAGGTCAACGATCCCATCGACTTGACGATCGAGGATCCGGAGCTGTTCAACCATCCGTGGATCTACATCGTCGAGCCGGGCAACATGCGGCTGAAAGAGACCGAGGTGCCGATCCTGCGCGAATACCTGCTGCGCGGCGGCACGCTGACGTTCGACGATTTCCACGGGCCGATCGAGTGGGCCCACACCGAGCGCGAGATGAAGCGCGTGTTTCCCGAGCGCAGGATCATCGACCTGCCGAAGGAGCACCCGATCTTCAGCTGCTTCTACAAGCTCGACGGCTATCCGGCGATGCCCGGACTGGGTTCGTTCCTGCAAGGGCGGACGTGGGAGAAGGGCGGCTACGTGCCGACGCTCCGCGCGATCGAGGACGACCACGGCCGCGCCATGGTGCTGTTCAACTGGAACGTCGACATGGGCGACGGCTGGGAGTGGTCGAACGCCGCCGATTATCCGGGCTTCGTGAAGTACACGGCGATGGCGTACCGGATGCAGATCAACGAAATCATCTACTCCCTGACCCACTGATGCATATGACCCCGCAGGCGGAGCTGACCGCCGTCGCCGAACGCGTCGCCGCCGGCCGGGCGCGCATTCTCGCCGAGATTCGCAAGGTGATCGTCGGCCAGGACGCGGTCATCGATCAGGTGCTGATGGCGCTGTTCACCGGCGGGCACTGCCTGATCACCGGCGTGCCCGGGCTCGCCAAGACGCTGCTCATCAAGACGCTGGCGCAGATCCTGGATCTCTCGTTCAAGCGCATCCAGTTCACCCCCGACCTGATGCCCGCGGACATCACCGGAACCGAGGTGCTGGACGAGGAGCACGGCCATCGCAGCCTGCGCTTCGTCAAGGGGCCGATCTTCGCGCAGATCCTCCTGGCGGACGAGATCAACCGCACGCCGCCGAAGACCCAGGCGGCGCTGCTCGAGGCGATGCAGGAGTATCACGTCACCGCGGCGGGGCGCACCTATCCGCTCGAGCGGCCGTTCTTCGTGCTCGCGACGCAGAACCCGATCGAGCTGGAGGGCACGTACCCGCTCCCCGAGGCGCAGCTCGATCGCTTCATGTTCAACATCGTCGTCTCGTACTTGAGCGAAGACGACGAGGTGCGCGTCGTCACCCAGACGACCGGCACCGAGCGTCCGGCGCCGGCGCGGGTGCTGAACGGCGCCGAGATCCTCGAGTACCAGCAGCTGGTGCGGCAGGTCGTCGTCGCGGAAGACGTCGCGCGCTACGCGGTCAGGCTGGTGGACTCGTCGCGGCCGGGGCGGCAGCAGGACCTGCCGTTCGTGAAGGACTGGGTGAAGTGGGGCGCCGGGCTCCGCGCCTCGCAGTCGCTGATTCTCGCGTCGAAGGCGCGGGCGCTCATGAGCGGCCGGTACCACGTGTCGGTGGCGGACATCCGCGCGCTGGCGCACCCGATTCTCCGGCACCGGGTGATCCCGAACTTCTACGCGGAATCCGAGAAGGTGACCTCCGACGTGCTGGTCGATCGGTTGATCGAGGCGGTGCCCGCGCCGCACAGCGGTATGTAGCCATGCCGCCTGCTTCCGCCTCCCGCGATCTGCGCTTTCTCGATCCCGCCGTCATCGCGCGGCTCGGGTCGATGGAGCTGAAGGCGCGTACGGTGGTGGAAGGCTTCCTCTCCGGCCTGCACCGCAGCCCCTACAAGGGATTCAGCGTCGAGTTCGCCGAGTACCGCGAGTACTTGCCGGGGGACGATCTCTCGACGCTCGACTGGAAGGTCTACGCGCGCTCGGACCGGCACTACGTCAAGAAGTTCGAGGAAGAGACCAACGTCGAGTGCCACATCCTCCTCGACGTCAGCGCCTCGATGGCGTACCGCGGCGGCGCGGCGATGAGCAAGGTCGAATACGGCAGCGTGCTCGCCGCGTCGCTCGCCTACCTGATGCACCGGCAGCGCGATGCCACCGGGCTGATCGAGTTCGACGAGCGCATCAAGGGGCGGCTGCCGGCGAGCGCCCGGCCCGGGCACCTGCACGCCATCCTTCTCGCGCTCGAGAAAGTGGCGCCCGGATCGAAGTCCGATCTCGGCCGTCCGCTGCACCAGCTCGCCGAGGCGCTGGGCAAGCGCAGTCTCGCGGTCGTGATCTCGGACCTGCTCGACGAGCCCGACACCGCGATCCGCGGACTGAAGCACCTCCGGTTCCGCGGCACCGACGTGATCGTCTTCCAGGTGCTCGATCCCCACGAGATCCGCTTTCCGTTCCGCGGCGCCTCGCGCTTCACCGACGTCGAGAGCCAGGACGAAATCACGGCGGACCCGGCGCGCGTCCGCGAGGGATATCTCGAGGCGATGGAAGCGCTGCGCGCGCGGTATGAGAAGGAGCTGCGCGGCGCCGGCATCGACTTCCTCACCCTGGATACGTCCAAGCCGCTCGACTTCGCGTTGCTGGCGTACCTCGACGCCCGCGGCAGGCGGAAGTGAGCATGTCGTTTCTCACGCCGCTGTATCTCGCCGGCGCCGCGCTGATCGCGCTGCCCATCGTGCTGCACCTGCTGCGCCGCGACGTGGCGCCGCCGGTGCCGTTCACGGCCGTGCGGCTCCTGCGCAAGACGGCGGTGGACCGCTCGCGGCGTCATCGGCTGCGCGATCTCCTGCTGCTCGCGGCGCGCGTGGCGGCGCTGCTGCTGCTGGCCGCCTCGTTCGCGCGTCCCTACCGCGCCGGCGCCGCGGCGACAACGCGGACGACGGTCATCGCGATCGACCGGTCGTTCAGCATGGGATCGCCGGCGCTGCTCGACCGGGCGCGGACGCTGGCGCGGGACGCGATCGACGCCGCCGCCGGCGATCGTCTCGCGGTCATCGGGTTCGACGACAGGGCCGACGTCCTGGCGGCGCCCGGACCCGCGGCCGACGCGCGCGCCGCCGTCGCCGAGGTGCAGGCCGGCTTTGGCGGCACGCGCTACGCTGCGGCGCTCGACAAGGCCGCAGAGCTGCTGGCGAACGAGACGTCCGGACGGGTGGTGCTCATCGGCGACCTGCAGCGCAGCGGCTTCGACCTCGCCGGCGCCGTGCTGCCGGAAGGCGTCGAACTGACGGTGCGCGATGCGGGCGCGCCGCCGCCAAATCTCGCCGTCAGCCGCCTGGCAGGCGACCCCGCCCGGCGACGGGCCGTGGCCACCGTCCGCAACAGCGCGCGCTCGGCCAGGACCACTGACATCCGCCTGTCGGCGGGCGGCGGCGCGCCGGCGGTGAAGCGGGTTACCGTGCCGCCCGGCGACGCGGCTGACGTCGCGTTCGACATCCCGGCAGACGCGGCGTCGCTGCACGCCGCGATTGACGATGGCGAGGGGCTCGCGGCGGACAACGAGCGGTTTGCGATTGTCGAACGCCGGTCGGTTCCGCGGGTGTTGATCGCCACCGGCGGTCCGGCCTCGCAGACCGGGTTCTATCTATCGCGCGCGCTCGAGGCCCAGGACGACGACGGGCCCGAGTTCATCGCGCAGGCGGTCACCGGCGGCGCGCTGTCGACGATGACGCCAGCGCAGGTGCAGGACTACGCGGTGATTGCGATTCTGGCCACCCACGGCCTCGATCGGCGCGCCGGGGACCTGCTGCGGGCGCATCTGCAGCGCGGCGGCGGCATCTTCATCGCTGCCGGTCCCGACGTCGATGCGGCGGTGCTGTCGACCCTGCTGGACTGGCGTCCGCCGCTCGCGCCGCGCGACGGCCGGCAGGCCGGCGTCATGGCCGTGACCGATCTGCGGCATCCCGTGTTCAAGCCCTTCGACGCCGTCGCCGCCAACTTCGGGCAGGTCGCGTTCGATCGCACCTGGCGGATCGACGACGGCGATGCCTGGCGGGTGGCCGCCCGGTTCACGACCGGCGCCCCCGCGCTGGTGGAGCGCTCCGGCCCCGGACGCGTGCTCCTGTTCACGTCCGACGTGGATCGCCGCTGGAACGATCTACCGCTGCATCCGGCGTTCGTGCCGTTCACGCAGGAGGTGGCGCGGTATCTCGGGGCCCGGCCGGCGCCGCCATCCGCGTATCTCGTCGCCGACGTGCCGGCAGGCACCGCCCCGCGTCCCGGGTTCGCGCAGATCGCGGGTCGCACCGTCGCGGTGAACGTCGATGCTCGCGAGAGCGCTCTCGATCGCGTCACGCCCGCCGAATTCCAGCAGCTGGTCGCGCGGTCGGGCGCCGACACGCTGCCGAAGGCGCAGCGGCTGGCACGCGAGAGCGAAGGGCTGCAGAACTACTGGCGTTACGGGCTGATGCTGCTGCTCGCGACGCTCGTCGTGGAGGCGTTCGTTGGATCTCGATAGCGTCCTGCACGTCATCCGGCGGCGCTGGCAGCGGTGCGCGGCGCTCGACGCGGTCGCGCGCGCGCTCGCGCTCGCGGCGGCGATCCTCGGCGCCGCCGCCATCGCCGAACGGCTGCTGCAGCCATCCGACGTCCCATTGCTGCTCCTCGCCGCCGCGGCCGCGCTGTCGATCGCGGCCGGCGCGGCCTGGACGCTGTGGCCGCTGCGCCGGCGTTTCGACGATCGCCAGATCGCCCGGTTCATCGAAGAACGCGTGCCGGAGCTGGACGACGCCATCGTCACCGCGGTGGACATTCAGCAGCGGATGCGCCGCGGCGCGGAAGGGACGGCCTTTGCGCCGCTCGTCGTCGCCGGCGCGGCGGCGCGGCTGCGGACGATCGATCCCGAACAGATCGTCGATCGCGAGCGGATGGCGCGGGGGATGCGGCGGGCGGCGGGCGCGTCGGCGGCGCTGCTGCTCGCGCTGGCCGTGGCGCGTCCGTTCGTCGAGAAGAGCGCGCAGGTCGCCTACGTGAAGCTGTTTCCGTCCTCCGTGGTCGTGCACGTGGCGTCGGGCGACATGCGGATTCCCGCCGGCCGATCGGTGACCATCGCGGCGAGCGTGGCGGGACGGCGCATCGCGCTCGGCCGGATCGCGCCGGTGGTGATCCTCGAGTCCGCCGGCGGCGCCACCACGGTGCCGATGCAGGCTGCCGGCGGCGGCTACGAGCTCCGCATCCCGCAGTTGGAGCGTTCGTTCAAGTACCGCGTGACCGCCGGTCCGGCGCGATCGAACGAGTACTCGGTGACGGCGCTGCTGCCCGCGCGCGTGCAGCGGATCGAGCTGCGCTACGAGTACCCGACGTTCACCGGCCTGGCGCCGCGGCGCGAGCCCGACGGCGGCGACGTGTTCGGCCCCGCCGGCACGCGGGTCACGCTCGTGGTGCACAGCGACAAGCCGATCAGCGGCGGGCGCCTCGCGTTCGCCGAGGCCGGGACCGCCGTCGAGCTCGCCAAGGTGAGCGAACGGGCGCTGGAATCGACGCTGACGTTGAAGGAGGAAGCGTCCTACCGCGTGCGTCTGCAGGACGTCGACGGCCTGACGTCCGAGGGGGTGGAGTACTTCGTCCGCGTGATGGACGATCGTCCGCCCACCGTTCACATCCTGCGCCCGACCGGAGACCAGCAGATCACGCCGCTCGAGGAAGTGCCGATCGAAGCCCGGGCCGACGACGACTTCGGGATTGCCAGTCTCGACATGGTGTATTCCGTCGCCGGCGGCCCCGAGCAGGCCGTGCCGTTCACCAGCCTCGGCGGCACGGACGTGGCGCGGATCGGATCGCGGATGCTGGCGGCCGAGGACCTGAAGGTCAAGCCGGGCGACGTCATCGCCTACTACGCGCGAGCGCGCGACGTGCCCCGCGCCAAGCGGTCCACGCTGGCGCGGAGCGAGATCTTCTTCCTCGAAGTGAAGCCGTTCAACGAGGAGTATTCGCTGGCGCAGAGCCAGGCGGGGATGCAGTCGGCCGCGGGGGCGCAGCTCGAAGGACTGATCGCGGCGCAGAAGGAGATCATCAGCGCGACCTGGAACCTCGAGCGCCGCGCGGCGGCGGGACGATCGCCGTCCGACGTGAAGGACGTCGCCGACGCGCAGGCGGAGCTGAAGGCGCGCGCCGAGCAGGCGGCCGGCGCCGCCCGTCAGCGCCGGCGGTTCGGCGGGTTCCTCCAGATCGCCGTCGGTCAGCCTCCGGCGGCGCCCGCTTCCGGCGATCCGGTGTCCGCTGCCGTGGCGGCCATGTCGCGCGCGCTGCAGCACCTGCAGACGCAGAAGACCGCAGACGCCATTCCGCACGAGATGGCGGCGCTCAACGCGCTGCTGCAGGCGCAGGCGGAGATCCGCAAGCGCGAAGTGTCGCAGCAGCAGAACAACGCCGGCGGGGCGGGCGGCAACCGCCAGAGCCAGGATCTGTCGAACCTGTTCGACCGCGAGCTCAAGCGGCAGCAGAAGACCAACTACGAGACCAAGGCGCAGGTCGAGTCGCAGCCCGAAACGGGGAGCGATGCGGCAATGGACAAGATCCGCGACCTGGCGCGCCGTCAGGAGGAGCTCAGTCGCCGGCAGCGCGAGCTGGCCGGGCGCCAGCTCTCGGAGGAAGAGCGGCGGCGCGAGCTGGAGAAGCTCACGCGCGAGCAGGAGGATTTGCGGCGGCAGGCGGAGCAGGCCTCGCGGGACGCGAAAGGCGCCGAGGGCGCCAGGGGGGCGAAGGGCGCCGGCGCGGACGCGGCCGGCGGCTCGAGCCAGGAGTTGAGCCGGGCGCTGGAGCAGATGCGCCAGGCCGCCGAACAGGGGAACAGCGGGAATGCCGCGGGGGCGGCCGCGAAAGGAGAGGAAGCGGCGCGGCAGCTCCGGCAGGCGGAATCGCGGATGCAGAACGGGTCGCCCGACGCGCGGCGCCGCGCCCTCGGCGACGTGCAGCTCGAGTCGCAGCAGATCGCCGACGCACAGCGCCGCATCGCCAGCGAAGCGGATCGGCTCGACCGTGAGGGGGGCGGCGCGTCGGACGCGCGGCGGCGGCTCGCCGGCGAGAAGGAGCGGCTCGCGGATCGCGTCGACGCGCTGCAGCAGGCCGCGCAGCGGATCGGCGCGGAAGGCGCCCGGGATCTCGCCGCGCAGAAGCTGGGGGAGCGGATGCGGGCGAGCGCCGGCGGGATGCGCGAAGGGACGCCAGGCAGGCTGGCGCCGGCGGAGCAGCAGATCGCGGACGCGCTCGACAAGGTCGCGCGCAAGCTGAACGGCGCCGATGCGGGCGGCGCGAAGGGAGACACCGAGCAGCTCGCCGGCCAGCTCGACGAGCTGCGCGATGCGCGCGAGCGTCTCTCCCGCCTCGAGAAGCAGATCGCCGAGGCGGCGCGCGCCGCCGACGGGTCCCGCGGCCGCGGCAGCACGCCGTCCCAGCCGGGCCGCGCCGGCCGGCAGGGGCCCGAAGGGCGTCAGGGGGAGCGCGGATCGGGCGGCGGCGGCAGCGGCGGCGATCTCCAGCAGCTGCAGCAGGCGTACAACCGCGAGCTCCAGCGCACCCGTGAGCTGATGGATCGCGCCCGGGGCAGCACGCCGCAGTCGGGCGCCGGCACCGCCACGCCCGAGCAGCACGAGTGGAGCCGATCCGCCCCCGGCACCGAGGCATTCAAGCAGGACTATGCCGCGTGGCAGGCGCTTGCCTCCGATGTGGCCCGCGCGCTCGAGCGCACCGAGTCGGCGGTTGCCGGCCGTCTCGCCGGCGCGGTTGAGAAGGACCGCCTGCGCGCCGGCGGCAGCGAGCGCGTGCCCGACGCATATCAGCGGCGGGTCTCGAAGTATTTCGAGGCGATCGCGGTCAAGAAGAATCCCGGTGACGTTCGCTAATCCGCTTCCCGTCTGGGCGATCGCCGGCCTCGCCGCGGCCGCGGCCGCGGTCGCCTGGTTCGCGTACCGCGACGTCCCGATCGCACCCGCCCGGCGCGCCGCGCTGTCGGCGCTGCGCTTCGTGACGCTGATGTGGATCGCCGTCTGCCTGATGCGTCCGATGGTGCGGTCGGCGGACGGCAACCCTCACGACGCACTCGTCGCCGTCATGGTCGACGGCTCGCGCAGCATGGGACTGGCGGACGTGGACGGCGCGCGGCGGATCGATCGCGCCCGCCAGCTGGTCTCCGGCGAGCTGCTGCCCGCGTTGTCGTCCCGATTCCGCGCCGAGCTGCTGCGGTTCGGCGACCGGCTGTCGCCGGTCGACGCCGCGAGCCTCACCGCGACGGATCGACGCACCGAGCTGGGCGCCGCGCTGCAGGCGGTACGCGATCGGTATCGCGGCCGGCCCGTCGCCGGAATCGTGCTGATCACCGACGGCGGCGACAACGGCTCCGTCGACGCCGCCGCCGCGGCTGCCGCCGGACCGCCGGTGTATGCGATCGGCCTCGGTCCGCGCGCGGCGGCGCGCGATCGCGAAATCGTCAGCGTCACGGCGGCCGACTCCGTGCTGAGCGATGCGATGGTCGACATCGCCGTGTCGGCGGTCTCGCACGGGTTCGGCGCGGCGCCGCTCGAGCTGCGGCTGCTCGAGAACGGCCGCGCCATCGATCACCGCCGCGTCACCCCCGCGGCTGACGGCGCGCCGGTGAGCGAAGTGTTCCGCGTCGCGCCCGACCGCGACGTGCCCACGGTCTACACCGTCGAGATCCCTGCCGCCGCCGACGAGCCGGTGGCGGAGAACAACGCCCGCAGCACGCTGGTTCCCGCCGCCGGGCGGCCGCGGCGGGTGCTCCTCGTCCAGGGAGCGCCCGGCTTCGAGCACAGCTTTCTGCGCCGCGCCTGGGCCGCCGATCGCGGCCTCGAGATCGACTCCGTCGTCCGCAAGGGACGCGACGATTCCGGCGCCGAGACGTTCTACGTCCAGGCGGCGCAGTCGCGCGCCGGCGCGCTGCTCGGCGGCTATCCCAATACGCGCGACGCGCTGTTCGCCTACGACGCGATCGTGCTCGCGAACGTCGATCCCGATCTCCTCACCAGCGGGCAGTTGGCGCTGACCCGGGCCTTCGTCGCCGAGCGCGGCGGCGGCGTGCTCGTGCTCGGCGCGCGCGCCTTCCAACGCCAGGGGCTGCGCGATACGCCGCTCGAGGACGTGCTGCCGCTCGACTCGACCGATCGCGGCGGCCCCGGCGGCGGGGTCGTGCAGTCGGCCGCCTCTCCCGGGCGCAACCGCGTGCTGTTGACCGCGGCGGGCGAGTCCCACCCGGTGATGCAGTTGGGCACCGGCGCCGAGAGCAACGAGAAGCGCTGGGCCGCGGTGCCGCCGCTGGCGTCGATCTCTCCGCTCGGAACCGCGAAGCCTGGTGCGCAGGTGCTCGCCGTCACCGGCGGACCGGGCGGCGCGCCGCGCGCGCTGGTCGCGGTCCAGCGGTTCGGCGTCGGCCGATCGATGGTCTTCACCGGCGAGGCATCGTGGCGGTGGCGCATGCTGCTGCCGACGAGCGATCAGTCCTACGAGCGTTTCTGGCGGCAGGCGGTGCGCTGGCTGGTGCAGAGCGCGCCGGACCCGGTGAGCCTCACGCTTCCCGCCGCCCCCGCGCCCGGAGAAGGCATTCCGATCGTCGTCGACGCACGGGACGGCGCCTACGCGCCCCTGGCGGACGCGGCCGTCGAGGTTCGCGTCACGTCGCCCACGGGCCGCGTCGACGTGGTTCAGGCCGCTCCGTCGGCCGGGCAGGGTGCGCGATTCCAGGCGTTGGTGCGCGCCGCCGAACCGGGCGTGTACCGCGTCGCGGTGCAGGCTCGCCGCGGCCAGGCGCCTCTCGGCGCCTCGGCGGGGTCGATGCTGGTGGGCGGCGTCGATCCGGAGATGACGGATCCGCGGCTGAACGAGGACACGCTGCAGCGCGTGACGCGCGCTTCGGGGGGCGCGATTGTCGCCGCCGCGAACGCCGGGGATCTGCCGGCGCGTCTGGATGCCGCGCTGCCGGCGGCGGGCGCACAGTCGCGCAGGGACCTGTGGCACACCGGCTGGTCGTTCGCGCTGCTCACCGGGCTGCTCGCGGCGGAATGGCTGTTCCGCCGCGCATCGGGGCTGCGATGAGAGGGCTCGCCGGGCTCGTGCTCCTGGCGGTTCTGACGGTTTCCGCGCCGGCATCGGCCGCGGAGCGCTATGCCCTGATCGTTACGGGCGCGCACGGCGAGCCGACCTACGCGGACCAGTACGCACGCTGGCGGCAGTCGGCGGTGACGGCGCTCCTCGAACGGCTCGGGTTCGACGCCGCGCACATCCTCACCCTGTTCGAGGGCGGCGATGCGGCCCACGCCGCAACCAGCGACAACGTCCGCCGCACGCTGGCCGATCTTCGTCGCCAGCTCACGGCGGACGACCTGCTGATGGTCCTGCTCATCGGGCACGGCTCGTTCGACGGCGCCGAAGCCAAGTTCAACCTGGTCGGGCCGGACCTCACGTCGGGCGAGTGGGGCGCGCTGCTCAAGCCGATCCAGGCGCGTACCGTGATCGTCAACTCCACCGCTTCCAGCTTCCCGTTTCTCGAGCACCTCTCCGGTGCGCGCCGCATCGTGATCACCGCCACCGATTCCGCCGCGCAGCGGTTCGACACCGTGTTCCCGGAGTACTTCATCCGCGCCCTCACCGATACCGCCGCCGATCTCGACAAGAACGGCCGGGTATCGATCTGGGAAGCGTTCGCAGCGGCGAGCCTCGGCGTCCGGCGGTACTACGCGCAGCGCGGTCAGCTCGCGACCGAGCGATCGTTGATCGATGACGACGGCGATGGCGTGGGGAGGGAGGCGGGGGAAGACGGCAAGGACGGCTCCGCCGCGAGCCGCCTCTATCTGGATCCCGACGTGCCCGGCGCCGCGCCGACCGACGAAGAGCTGCTGCGCCTGCTGCAGAAGCGCACGACGCTTCAGATCGAAGTCGACGATCTCAAGATGCGGCGCCAGTTGATGACGCCGGAGGAATACCGCGAGGAGTTCGAGAAGCTGATGATCGATCTGGCGCGCGTCTCCCGCGACATCCGCAACCGGCAGAAGACGTAGCCTCGCCTAGCGGACCTGCGCCGCCGCCGTCCGGACCTGCGTCGGGCGGGTCCCTTCGATCCACGCGAACACGAGCTCGTTGCCGGACAGCGCCATGCGCGGGTAGCCGCTGGTGCGCCCGGCATCGATCGCGGCGATCGTCACCGGCGCCGACGCGGCGCCGCCGCGCTCGATCCGCCGGACGCGGAACTCGGCGCGCTTGTCCGGCGTCACGGCGATGTAACTCGCCGCCGCCGAGCCGTCGGGCAGCAGCGCCACTCCGACACGGCCCAGCGATCCGTTGCCGTCGAGCAGAATCGGCGGGCCGAACGTCTTGCCGGCGTCGCTGGAGAATGCCGCGAACGATCGCGGCGCGCCGTTGGCGCCGGTGTACCACGCGATCGCGACGTCGCGTCCGCGCGCGCTCAGCGCCGGTCCGTTCACCGGGCAGGCGGGGAAGATCCAGCCGTCCTCGTGCACCGGCGCCCCTTCCGTCCATTTGCCGTTCACCAGCCGCGCCACGTAGATGTCGCGCGTGTTGTCCGGAGCGCGATCGCGATAGGCGACGATCGGACCGTCGGCGGTGACGGCGGATGCGGTGGGGCAGCACTCGCAGACGCGCGTGTCCACCGCCGCCTCGATCTTCTGCGCGCGATCCCGCCCGAACGCGCCGAAGCGCAGCGACATGTCGCCGCCGCCGTGCTCGCCGTGTCCCGGCGTCATCGCCCTGCCG
Source organism: Vicinamibacterales bacterium (assembly GCA_035699745.1). Lineage (NCBI taxonomy): Bacteria > Pseudomonadati > Acidobacteriota > Vicinamibacteria > Vicinamibacterales > Vicinamibacterales bacterium. The sequence continues at coordinate 30,442 of DASSPH010000070.1, read as the reverse complement.
TCGAGCCACACCAGTCCGACGCCGCGATCGGGCATGGCGAACAGCGAGCCGAATCCGTGCTCTGTCTGCGTGCCGTCCGAATGCGGCGTCACGTCCTTGCTCCACGTCCTCCCGTCGTCGCCGGAGAAGGCGAGCCGGACGTCGTAGGCGTAGGTGCCGCTGCCGCTCTTCTGGAGCCAGTGCGCCGCGAGCGAGCCGTCGGGCAGGCGTACGACGGAGGGGACGTCGGCCCAGTTCACGAACCAGTTGGCGCCGGACGCGGCCTGCCGCGGCGCCGACCATCCGGTGGCGGTGCGTTCCGCCCACTTGAGCGTCGCCGTCTCGCCGGTACGCTCGACCCAGCTCAGCATCGTCCCCCGGGTCGAGACGTTGAGTTGGGGCTGGCCGCTGCCCGGCTGCGCGGCGAGGGTCAGCGGCTTCACGTCGAGAGTCCAGGGGGGCTGCGACTGGCCCGACGGAGCGACAGCCAACCCGGTGCAGGCGATTGCGGCGAGGACGAGCGTGCGCATGGACATGTGGATACGCATCATATCGCTGCCCACCGGTTGTCGCGCGATCGAAGCACCAGGCCGATCAGCACTCCCGCGACGAAGCCGCCGATGTGGGCCCAGAAGGCGATCCCCCCTCCGCCGGCGCCGCTCGCCGCCAGCGAGCCCACGCCGCTCAGCAGCTGCAGGAGGAACCACAGACCCAGGAAGAACACGGCCGGGATCTCGATGATGTCGAAGAAGATGATGAGGAACACCGCGGTCAGCACCCGTGAGTACGGATAGAGCACGAAGTACGCGCCCATCACCCCGGCGATCGCGCCGCTCGCGCCCACCATCGGGATGCGCGAAAACGGATCGAACAGGGTCTGCAGGACGGCCGCGGCGGCGCCCGCGCCGAGATAGAAGATCAGGTAGCGAACGTGACCGAGCCGGTCTTCGACGTTGTCGCCGAAGATCCAGAGATAGAGCATGTTGGAGATGATGTGCATCCAGCCGCCGTGCAGGAACTGGCTGGTGAACAGCGCCGGGACGCTGAACCACGCGGGGATCAGGGCGTAGGCGGCGACGAACTGCTGCAGGAGCGGCTCGGGCAGCAGCTGCTCGTAGAGAAAGACGAGCGTGTTGACGATGATCAGCGCGATCGTCACCACCGGCACCGTGCGGGAGGGGATGACGTCGCTGAGCGGGATCATCGATTCGAGTATACGGGAGCCGTAAACGGCGTCCCGCGGCGCGGCAGTATAATCAGGTGTGGCACCAACCCGGCCCCGGCTGGGCGCAACGCTCCGCTGGGTCATTGCGGCGTACTTCGTGGCGCTCGCGGCGATGCCGTTCGCGCACCACGACGTCGTGTGCCACTTCAAGTCGAGCACGCACTGCTCGACCTGCCACGTCGGCGCCTCGACCGATCCCGGCGGAACGCGTCCGTCCGTGTCCTCCGCCGATCTGGCGGACGCCGGCGCCGCCGTCGAGGCGGCCTCCCGAATCCCGCCGTCCTGCACGCTTTCTCCCTCGTCCGGCCGCGCGCCTCCCCCCTCGGCTGACCCCGCGATCTAACCGTCAGTTCATTCGTTTTCGCCGGGCTCCGGCGAGGAGGTCAGTCGTGTTGCATTCGTTCAGGGAGACCTGTACGGCGATCGCCGTGCTCGCGGCGCTGGGGTGTGCCGCACCGGCGTACGCGCAGGGTACGCAGGAAGACCTGCGGGCGCAGATTGCGCTGCTCAAGCAGCAGCTCGACGCGCTGCAGCAGAAGGTCGCGGCGCTCGAGGCAGCAGCCCAGCCGCCGGTCGCCGCGCCGCCGGCCCAGCCGCCGGCCGCCGCGCCCCCGGGAGCCGCTCCCGCCGGCGCCCAGCCGCCCACGGTCGAGACGCCGCCCGGAGCGGCCGGTGCGGCAGGTCCGGCCGGCGCGCTGCCGGTCTACGGCAACGTGTCGGCGCTGTCGAAGATCTTCAACCCGGATATCGCCGTCATCGGAAACTTCATCGGCGCGGCGGGAAAGAACGACGTCGAGCCGCTGCCGGCGCTCCAGTTGAACGAAGCCGAAGTCAGCCTGCAGGCGATCGTCGATCCGTATGCGAGGGCCGACTTCTTCCTGGCCGCGTCTCCCGAGGGGCTCGAGATCGAGGAGGGCTTCCTGACGTTCCCGACGCTGCCGGGCGGCCTGCTCGCCAAGGTAGGAAAGATGAAGGCGCAGTTCGGCAAGGCGAACACGTTCCACAGCCACAACCTGCCGTGGGTCGACACACCGCTGCCGATTCGCAACCTGCTCGGGGGGGACGAGGGGCTGAACGATTCAGGCGTGTCGGTCTCGAAGCTGATCCCGAACCCGGCGCTCTTCCTCGAGGCGACGGGCGAGATCTACAACGGCACGAACGATCTGTTCACCGGGGAGAAGCGGAGCGATCTCGCCTATCTCGGCCGGCTGCGCGGCTATCGCGACATCACCGAGTCCACCAACGTGGATCTCGGGACGTCGTTCGTCTACGGGCGCAATGACGGCGGTCCCGACTCGATGACGCGGGTGTTCGGCATCGACGCGACGTTCCGCTACCGGCCGCTGCGGCGCGCGATTTACCGGCGGTTCCTCGGCCGGACCGAGCTGTTCTGGAGCAAGCGCGACGACGGGCTGGACGGCGGCAAGGCGTTCGGCGCCTACGTCAGCGGCGAATACCAGTTCGCCCGGCGCTGGTTCGCCGGCGGCCGGTACGACTTCTCCGATCGCGCGATCGACACGGCGCTCGGCGACAAGAGCGGATCGCTGCTGCTGACGTTCTGGCCGAGCGAGTTCAGCCAGGTCCGCGCGCAGTACCGGCGGACGTCGTACGCCGAGGGGGTGAAGGGCAACGAGCTGCTGTTCCAGTTCCTGTTTTCGATCGGCGCGCACGGCGCGCACGTGTTCTAGGGGTGGCATCATCATGAAATTCATCCGTCTCGCACTTGCGGCCGCGGCGATCCTGCTCGCCGCGGCGCCCGCCCGGGCCGCGCTCAACGTCGTGGCCACCACGCAGGATCTGGCGTCGATCGCCCAGGAGATCGGCGGCGACAGGATCAAGGTCACGCCGCTCGCCAAGGGCTATCAGGATCCGCATTTCGTCGAAGCCAAGCCGAGCTTCGTGCTGACGCTGAACCGCGCCGACCTGCTCATCGTGGTCGGCCGGGACCTCGAGCTCGGGTGGCTGCCGCCGCTCATCACCCAGAGCCGCAACGCGAGGATCCAGCCGGGCTCGAACGGGTATCTCGATCCGTCGCAAGGGGCGAAGATTCTCGAGCTGCCCACCGGGACGATCACCCGCGCGATGGGGGACGTCCATCCGCTCGGCAACCCGCATTACTGGCTGGATCCCGAGAACGGCCGGCGGATCGCGCAGGCGATCAAGGCGCGCCTGTCGCAGCTCGACGCCGCCAACGCGGCGTATTACGCCCAGCGCGAGGCGGACTTCGGGCGCCGCCTGACCGAAGCGCAGCAGCGCTGGAAGGCGCAGATGGCGCCGTACAAGGGGCTGAAGGTGGTGACCTACCACCGTTCGTGGGCGAACTTCGCCGACGCGTTCGGGCTGGAGGTGATCGGCTACGTCGAGCCGAAGCCGGGCATTCCGCCGACGCCGCAGCACACGCTCGACGTGATCAACGCGATGAAGGCGCAGAACGTGAAGCTGATCCTGGTCGAGCCCTATTTCGACCTCAAGACACCGAACTCGATCGCCGACAAGACCGGCGGCCGGGTCGTGGTGCTGCCCCCCTCGGTCGGCGGCGTGCCGGCGGCGTCGGACTACTTCAAACTGTTCGACACCGACATCGCGCTGCTGCTGGAGGCGATCAAGGCCGCCGGCGCGAAGTAGCGCGATGAGCGAGCTGACCGTTCTGCAGTTCCTGGCGGCGCCGTTCGTCGCCAGCTTGATCCTGACCGGCATCCACGCCTATCTCGGCGTGCACGTCGTCGAGCGCGGCGTGATCTTCGTCGACCTGTCGCTGGCGCAGATCGCCGCGCTGGGGGCGACGATCGCGCTGCTGCTCCCGTTCTCCGGCGGCGATCCGCACTCGCCGCAGGTCTACTGGGTCAGCCTGGTGTTCACCTTCATCGGCGCCGCCATCTTCGCCAACGTGCGGGTAAAGACGGCGCGGATTCCGCAGGAAGCGTTCATCGGCATCTGCTACGCCGTCGCCTCGGCGGCGTCGATCCTGGCGATGAGCAAGTCCACCTCCGAGTCGGAGCACCTGAAGGACATGCTGGTCGGCAACATCCTGGCGGTGTCGTGGCCGGAAGTGATCAAGACGGCGATTCTCTACGGCTGTATCGGCATCTTCCATTACGTCTTCCGCAGGCAGTTCCTCGCCATCTCGCGCAGCCACGGCAACCCGGAGGCGACCGGCCTGAATTACCGGCTCTGGGATTTCCTGTTCTACGCCTCGTTCGGCTTCGTGGTCACCTCCTCGGTGGCGATTGCCGGCGTGCTCCTCGTGTTCTGCTACCTGATCGTCCCGTCGGTCGCCGCCATGCTCTACGCCGAGGACATCGGGCCGCGGCTGGCGATCGGCTGGACGATGGGGACGGTGGTGTCGGCGCTCGGCGTCTGGCTGTCGCTGCACCTCGATCTGCCGACCGGCGCGACGATCGTCTGCACCTTCGGGCTGGTGCTCGTGGCGATGGCGGCGGTGCGGCCGTTGTTTCGCCGCCGCGCGGTGACCTAGAATCGATGGCGTGATCTGCCGCAGCTGCGGAACCGAAATCGCCGACAAGGCCATCGTCTGTTATCGCTGCGGCACGGCGACGACCGATCCGGTGCGGCAACCCGTCAACGTCCGGCGCCGGCGGAAGGTCACGCCCCTCATCCTGCTGCTCCTGCTGATCATCCTGGTGGTGCTGGCCGGGGTTTACCTCGGCCTGGTTCCTCTGCCATTTTGATACACTGCTGGGTCGCACATGCCCGACGCCCGTCTCGAAGTCACCGACGCGCTGGGCCGGCGGATCGTGCCGATCTCGAAGGAGGCGTTCGGCATCGGCCGGCGTGAGACCAACGATCTTCGGCTCGCCGGCAGCGAAGTCTCGCGCGATCACGCCGAAATCGTCGCCGCCACCGGCGGCTTCGTCGTCAAGGACAAGCAGTCCCGCTACGGCACCTACGTCAACGACGAGCAGGTGACCGAGCGGGTGCTGGCGCACGGCGACCGCATCCGGCTGGGACGGACGGGCGGCGCCGAACTGGTGTTCCTGCTCGCCGACAACCCGCCCAACCAGGACAAGGCGACGACCACGGCGATCGGCGACCTGCGCCAGATCGCGGCGTTGCTCGACGGCCTGCGCGCCCTCGGCAGCGGCCGCGTGCTGGACGACGTGCTGGCGCTGGTGCTGGATTCGGCGATCGAGGTGACCGGCGCCGAGCGCGGGTTCATCATGATGGCGACCGGCTCCAACGATCTGGAGTTCAAGCTCGCCCGCGGCCGCCGCGCGCAGACGCTCTCCGGCACCAGCTTCGCGACCAGCCGCAAGATCCCCGAAGAAGTCTTCCGCACCGGCGAGCCGGCCATCCTCGCCGACCTGCTCGACGGCGACCTGGCGAACGTGCACATGGGCACGGTGGCGCTCGGCATCCGCAACGTGCAGTGCGTGCCGCTGAAGCTGGTGCGCTACGTCGATCGCGCCGACGAGGTGGCGGGGGAGCGGCGCATCGGCGTGCTCTATCTCGACAGCCGTGAGAAGGGCTCGTTCCTCTCCGGTTCGACGCGCGGCGCGCTCGAGACGCTGGCCACCGAAGCGGCGGTCGCGATCGAGAACGCCCGGCTCTATCGCGAGACGATGGAGAAGGCGAAGATGGAGCAGGAGATGCGCATCGCCGCCGAGATCCAGCAGGCGCTCCTGCCGCGGGCCGGCCACGCGGGCAGCTTCTTCCGCACCGCCGCCTCGTCGCTTCCGTGCCGCTCGATCGGCGGCGACTTCTACGATTACGTCGACCTGCCGACCGGCGCGTTCGGCTTCGCGCTCGGAGACGTGGCGGGCAAGGGACCGCCGGCGGCGCTGCTCAGCGCGATGATGCAGGGCATCTTCGCCGCGCAGGCGGCGGCGAGCGACACGCCGTCGCAGACCATCAAGCGCGTCAACCACGCCCTCTACAAGCGCGGCATCGAGTCGCGGTTCGTCACGCTGATGTACGGCACGCTGGAACCCGACGGCCGGCTGACCTACTGCAACGCCGGCCACAATCCGCCGCTCGTGCTCGGCGCCGGCGGCGTCCGCCGGCTGGAAGTCGGCGGCCCGATCGTCGGGCTGTTCGAGGCGGCGTCATTCGAGGAAGAGACGGTGCAGCTCTCGGCCGGCGACGTGCTGCTCGTCTTCAGCGACGGCGTCTCGGAGGCGCTGTCGGCGGACGGCGAGGAGTACGGCGAAGCGCGGATCATCGCCACCGCCGGGCGGCATCCCGGCGCCACCCCGGCCGACCTGCTGCAGGCGATCTTCGCCGACGTCCGGGAGTTCTCCAAAGGAGCCGCCCAGAGCGACGACATCACCGCGATGGTGCTGCGGTACGGACCTGCCGCCTGACCGCGTCCGGCCGCCTGAAGGCGGATGCAACCATGACCCGGATCGAAAAGCGTCTGCTGATTCTCTGGTTCGCGCTGGGCTTCGTCGTCTGGAACGGCGTCTACGACATGCGCCAGCACGATACGGTCCGCGGCTACCTGATCGAGACCACGCGGGCCGACGCCGGGCTCGGCCGCGGCGTCGACATGCGCACCTATCTCGCCCGCGGCCGGGTCGACGCGATCGCGTTCTCGTCGGCCTGGGCGTGCGGCGTGTTCCTTGCCGGCCTGGCGACGATGTACACCTATCGCAGGTATCTGTGCACCCGCTGATCCACGACTGGAACCGGACCGACCGCCCCAGGCCGCCCGTCGTCATGCTGGACGACGAGACGCTGCGCGACGGCCTGCAGTCGCCGTCGGTGCGCTGTCCGTCGATCGACGAGAAGCTGCGCATCCTGCATCTGATCGATCGCCTCGGCATCGACACGGCGGACATCGGCCTGCCCGGCGCCGGGCCGCACGTGGTTCGCGACGTCGAGCGGCTCGCCCGAGAGATCGCGGATGGGCGGCTGCGGGTCGCGGCGAACTGCGCGGCGCGGACGCTGATCGCCGACATCCGGCCGATTGCGGAGATCTCGCAGCGCGCCGGCATTCCGATCGAGGTCGGCGCGTTCATCGGGTCCAGCCCGCTGCGCCAGTACGCGGAGGGATGGACGCTCGAGCAACTGCTCCGGCTCACCGACGAGGCGATCACGTTCGCGGTCGGAGAAGGGCTGCCGGTCATGTACGTGACCGAAGACACGACCCGCGCCGATCCCGACACGCTGCGTGCGCTGTACACCACCGCGATCCGCGCCGGCGCCAGGCGCGTCTGCATCGCGGACACGGTCGGCCATGCCACCCCCCACGGCGCCGCCGCCGTGGTGCGCTTCATCCAGTCGGTGATCGACGACTGCGGCGGCGGGGTCGGGATCGACTGGCACGGGCATCGCGATCGCGACCTGGCCGTCATCAATACCCTCGCGGCGCTCGAGGCGGGCGCGACCCGGCTGCACGGCGCCGCCATCGGCCTCGGCGAGCGCGTCGGCAACACCCCGATGGAGCTGCTGCTGATGAACCTGGTGCTGATGGGCTGCATCGACCGCGATCTCTCGGCGCTCTGCGAGTACTGCGACGCCGTCGCCGCGGCCACCGACGTTCCGATCCCCGCCAACTATCCCGTCGTCGGCCGCGATGCGTTCCGCACCGCCACCGGGGTCCACGCCGCCGCCGTCATCAAGGCGTTCCGCAAGAACGACCGGGCGCTGATCGACGCGGTGTATTCAGGCGTGCCGGCCAGTCTGGTCGGCCGCGAGCAGCAGATCGACGTCGGGCCGATGTCGGGGAAATCCAACGTCGTGTTCTGGCTCGAGCGCCACGGCTACACCGCGACCGACGAGCTCGTCGATCGCATTTTCCAGAAGGCGAAGTCTTCCGCGACGGTGCTGACGGCCGACGAAATCGTCGCCGAGATCGACGCGTCGCTCGCGGGATCCTGATCGATGCATCCCTGGCACGATACCTACGTCGATGACACGCAGGTCGCGACGGCGTTTCCGGCGATCATCGAGATTCCGAAGGGCAGCACCAACAAGTACGAGCTGGACAAGGAGACCGGGCTGCTGCGGCTCGACCGCGTGCTCTACAGCGCCGTCTACTACCCGGCGGACTACGGCTTCATCCCGCGGACGTTCTGCGACGACGGCGATCCGCTGGACGTGCTGGTGCTCGGCCAGGAGCCGGTGTTCCCGCTGACCATCGTCGACGCGCGGGCGATCGGCGTGATGCGGATGCGGGACGAGAAGGGCGTGGACGACAAGATCGTCGCGATTAGCGTCCGCGACCCCGCCTACGCGGACTACCGCGACAAGGCGCAGCTGCCGGCGCACGTCCTGCGGATGCTGCGCAGGTTCTTCGAGGACTACAAGGTCCTCGAGCACAAGCAGGTGATCGTGGAAGACCTGCTCGGGCCCGAGGCGGCGGTGGAGATCATCAACGAGGCGCTCAATCTCTATCGACGTCTCCGGCGCGGCGAGCTGGCGCCGCGGTAGCGGCCAGCGAGAACAGCCCCTTCGCATACAGAAACAGCCCGAGCGCGACGACGAGCGCCGCCGGCCCCGCGGGCGGCAGGCCGACGAGGCTCGCGGTGAACGTGCCGGTTCGGGGCGCGAGAGTGTCGACGAGCGCGGAGCCGGTCCACGGAGTGGCGACGACAGCGGCCACGGCGCCGAATGCGCCGGCCCACGCCAACCATGGCTGCCGGGCGGGTGACGCCGTTTCACGTTCGAGCGGCCGGGCCTCGACCCGCGGGATGCCTTCAATCCGCGCCAGCACAGCCATCCTCACATCCGGCGCCCCTGACTGATCTCCAAGCGCCTTCAGCTCTGGTTCGATCTGCCGCAGCGCCGCGAGGGCCGGCCCGCAGGTCGCGCAGTTGCGCGCATGCGCGCGGGCTGCGGCCAGGTGTGCCGCGGAATGAACGGCAAACGGACCGGCATCGATCAAATCGAGGACGTGGGCGCAGGTCATGTCAACATCTCCCGTAAGTGGCGGCGGGCGCGGAACAGCAGCGTCTTGATCGTTCCAGTGCTGACGCCCAGCGCGCGAGCGACCTCGCGCACCGGCAACTCGTCGGCGTAATAGAGCATCACGGCCGTGCGCTCTCCCGAGGACAGCGCGCCGACGGCGCGGCGGAGGCGGCGGCTGCGTTCCTCTGCGATGAGCGTGCTGAGGGGAGACCGTTCGGCGCCCGGTCCGGCGTCGCTGTCGAGGGGCGTTCCCTCCCGGCGCAGCGTCCGCCCCTGCTGATGCAGGCGGTTCTGCGCCAGCCTGACCGCGATGGTGGCCAACCAGGGATAGAACGGCAGCCGTTCGTCATAGCGATCGAGCCGCATATACGCGCGGACGAACGCATCCTGTGTCACCTCCTCGGCCGCGGCGCGATCGCGCAGCACGACAACGACCAGGCCGAACAGCCGTCCCTGATAACGCTCGACGAGACGGCCGAACGCGTTACGGTCGCCCGCGCGTACTTCGCGAATCGCGCCACGATCCGGATCGCTCACGCCTCACGCTGGTCGGCGTCGTCCACGAGGCCCAACCCCATCGACGTCCATACGATCTTCCGCGCGCCGAAGAACAGCGGCACGAGACCGATCAGGATGAAAGGAGGGAAGAGCACCCCGAGGATGCAGAACACTCCCCCTTTGAGGGCCAGGTCGGTCGCGTCCTGCTTCTCGGCGTCGGTTCGCGGGACCGCCCTCAGGTACGCGCGGGTGGTGGGGTAGCCGAACCGCTTCGCCTTGCCGGCGAAGGCACGAATCAGCACCACCGCACCGGCGATCGTCCCGGCGACCGCCACGAACGCGACCGAGAGAAGAATGAGCTCAGGAATCCCGATGTGCATGTTGACCTCTGGCAGAGATACAGCGGTCCCCGCGAGACGGTTGACAGCCGCCGGTCCGGCCCCGCTCACGGCTGTGGCATTCTAGCGGGGGATGATTCCGGCCCTGCTCCTCGCGCTGGCGCAGTTTTCCGCGAGCTACACCGGCGAACTGCGCGTCACCGTCACCGATGCCGCCGGTCTGCCGGTCGCGCGCGCGGCGATCGAGGTGTCGAGCGATGGCGTCCACGTGCGCGAACGCGCCGACACCGACGAGACCGGCGTCGCGACGGTCAGACGGCTGCCGTACGGCACCTATCGCGTGACCGCGTCATCCGCCGGCTTCGCCGCGTCGACGGTGACCGTGGAGATCCGCTCCGCGGTCCCCGCCGAGGCGCGGATCGGGCTGACGATCGCGCCGGTGCAGGCGTCCGTCACCGTCGCGGCCGACACGTTCCTGGATCCGCATCAGGCCGGCGCGATCCAGCGGATCGGTCGCGAGCGCATCGAGGAGCGGCCGGCGGCGACGGCGTCCCGCGCCCTCGTCGACCTCGTGAACGCCGAACCTGGCTGGCTGCTCGAAGCCAACGGCGTGCTGCATCCCCGCGGATCCGAGTACGACACGCAGTATGTGATCGACGGGCTGCCGCTCACCGACAACCGATCGCCGGCGTTCGCGCCGCCGCTCGGGGCCGAATCGGTCCGCAGCTTCGCGATCCTGACCGGCGGCTATCCGGCGGAGTACGGACGAAAGCTCGGCGGCGTGGTGGAGGTGGTGACCGACGCCGGCGGGCGCCGCGGCGCGCATGGCAGCGCGGCGCTGACCGTCGGCAGCTTCGCGACGCGCGAAGCGGAGGGCGCCGCCGGCTACGCGACCGATGCGCAGACCGTCCAGGTCAGCGCCGGCGCGTCGTCGACGAATCGGTTCCTCGATCCGCCGGTCGAGCGCAATTTCACCAACCGGGGGACGTCGTCGCGCGCGTCGACCCGGTGGGAAGCGGATGTCGCCGGCGCCGATCGCATTGGCCTCATCGCGCGCCACGGCCGCCTCGACTTTCAGGTGCCGAACGAGCTGGTGCAGCAGGCCGCCGGCCAGGAACAGACCCGGACCGGCCGCGAGACCGCGGCGCAGTTCTCGTACCGCAGCATCCTGTCGCCGCGCGCCGTCGCCGAAGTGGTGGGCATGGGACGCCGCGTGTCGGCCGGCCTCGAGTCGAACGCGCTGGCGACGCCGCTGATCGTCGATCAGTCACGATCGCTGACGAACGGCTACGTCAAGGCGACCGTCGCCCTGAACCACGGCGTCCACGAGCTGAAGGCCGGCGCCGACGCCGATCTGGCGCGCGCGCGCGAAGCGCTTGCCTACGCGATTACCGATCCGGATCGATTCGACGACGGGACGCCGCGGACGTTCGATTTCGCGGACGAGGCAACCGGGAGCGAGCAGGCGTTCTTCGTTCAGGATCAGATCCGGAGCGGCCCGTGGACGCTGAATGCCGGCCTTCGCTGGGACCGCTACCGCTTTCTGGTCCACGAATCGGCATGGAGCCCGCGGCTCGCCGCCGCGCGCGCGTTCGATGCTCGCGGACTGTTGGTGCGGGCCTCGTACGATCGCATCTTCCAGACGCCGGCAGTCGAGAACCTGCTGCTGGCGAGTTCCGCCGAGACCGCCGATCTCAGCGACGAAGCGGTGCGGCTGCCGGTGAGGCCGTCGCGCGGTCATTTCGTCGAGGCCGGGCTCTCGAAAGCCCTGCGGGGCCGCGGCCGTCTGGACGCCAGCTACTTCATGCGGCGGCTGGACAACTTCGCAGACGACGACCTGCTGCTGAACACCGGCGTGAGCTTCCCGATGGCGTTTCGCCGCGCGCGAATCAACGGCGCGGAGCTGAAGCTCGAGGTCCGGGAAGGAGCGCGCTGGTCCGGTTCGCTGGCCTACGCCTACATGCGCGCCACCGGCGAGTTCCCGGTCACCGGCGGGCTGCTGCTCGAAGACGACGACGCGGGAACGGAGGGGCAGGCGTTTCCCATCTCGCAGGATCAGCGGCACACGCTGCGCGGCCGCCTGCGACTCGCGCTGCCGCGCTCGTGGATCGCGGTGTCGGCGTCGTTTGGCAGCGGGCTGCCGTTCGAAGAGGCGGACTCGCTGGAAGAGTCGCTCGAGCAGTACGGCGCGCGGACGGTGGCGCGCGTCGACTTCGTCACCGGCCGCGTGAAGCCGGCCGCGAGCCTCGACGTCGCCGGCGGTGTCGCGCTCGCGGAGGGCGCGCGGCGATCGCTGCGCCTCTACGCCGACGTCCGCAACCTGACCAACCGGTTCGACGTGATCAACTTCGCGGGCCTGTTCTCCGGCACCGCGCTCGCGCCGCCGCGCAGCGCCGGGGTGAGACTCACGGCGTCGTTCTGACGCGAGCGGATCCTACCGGGGCCGGTGCGTGGCGAACACCCGGGTGCCGCCGGCCTTGTCGAACGCCATCACGTCGTAGGGCGGCGAATTCGGCACGTCCATGCCGGGCGACCCCGCGGGCATGCCAGGGGCGGCGAGGCCGGCCACGTCGGCCGGCTTTTCCTTGAGCAGCCGGCGCACGTCTTCGACCGGCACGTGCCCTTCGATCACGTAGCCGTTCACCAGCGTCGTGTGGCACGACGCCAGCTTCGGCGGCAGCTTGTGCGTGATCTTGACCGGCGTGACGTCCGGCATGTTGGTGACCGCGGCGGTGAAGCCGTGCGCCTCCATGTACTCGACCCACTTCGCGCAGCAGCCGCAGGTCGGGCTCTTGTAGACGAGCAGGTGTGGTTTCGCGGGCGCGGCCGCCTTCTGCTGCGCCGGGGCCGCGGGCGCGGCCAACGCCAGCGCGACGGCAAGAATCAGGAGCTTCATGCCCCTAGGATACCCTGCTAGGCCCGACCGGTGTCGCGGTGCGAGGCGTGGACCGGTTTCGACTCCGCCGACCCGCGCTGGCGCAGGACGATCGTGCCGACGACCATCGCCGCCAGCGAGAGGAACTCGCTCTGCCAGTTCTGGAACGACTCGAACCAGAACTGCGCGCCGCCGACGTACTCGGTCATCGAGACGGCGGGCTGGCCGTGCGCGCGCTGCTCCTCGTTGAGCTCCTGCAGGCCGCCGGCGGCGTGAATCCAGAGCGAGAGGAAGAACAGGATCACGAACGTGAGGCCCAGCGAGTGCTCGTAGACGCGGAGGAGCCACCCGCCGCGGCGCACCGGCCAGGGGGCCTCCGGGTCGTCCTGGAAGCGCCGCGGATCCAGATCCACCTCTTCCACTACCGACGGACGCTTCGACTCCGCCGATCCCTTCTGATAGAGAAACGTCGTCAGCAGGACGAAGAGCGCCATCTGGAGGAACTCGCTCTCCCAGTTCTCGCCCGTCGCTTCGAGGAAGTGTCCGCTGCCGAGATAGGCTGCGAAGGGGGCCGGCGCCCGCCCGTGATCCAGCAGATCCTGGTTGTGCGCCTTCCAGCCGGTCACCGCCTGGCCGCCCATGGTGACGAGAAACAGCGCGATGAGCACGATCGAGAGCCCGTTCGCCTTGAACATGCCCGACACGACCTCCTGCTGAGTTCCCCTTGCACGCCGGGCGCCAATCGGCGCTACGATAGTGGACGACAACGCCTAGGGCGCCGCGCGGCGCCACGGGGGACCCACTAGTGGGGCGTATCCAGCCGTTCCGCCGGCGCGCCGCGGGCGCGGACGGGTAAGCTGGTAGAGGACTTCCAACCTCGAGCCCGTCAGCTAACCCCGGCGGCGGAATTGGAGGGTCCTCGTGTCGACCGGCGTCCGCCGTCCACTCCTGCCGTTGACGCTCGCTGCCGTGGGGGTCGTGTACGGCGACATCGGCACCAGCCCGCTGTACGCGATGCGGGAATGCTTCTTCGGTTCCCACTCGGTGCCGGCGACCGCGGCGAACGTCCTCGGCGTGCTGTCGCTCATCATCTACTCGCTCCTGATCGTCATCTCGATCAAGTACATCGCCATCGTGATGCGCGCCGACAACCAGGGCGAGGGGGGGATCCTGGCGCTGACGGCGCTGCTGCCGCAGCGGTCGCCGAACCAGCCGAAGTGGCCGCTGCTGGTGATGATGGGGATCTTCGGCGCCGCGCTGCTCTACGGCGACGGCATGATCACGCCGGCGATCACCGTGCTCGGCGCCGTCGAGGGACTGAAGATCGCGACGCCGCTGTTCGACCGGTTCGTGGTGCCCGTCACCGTCGCCATCCTCGTCGCCGTGTTTGCGATTCAGCGCCACGGCACCGCCAGGGTCGGCACGCTGTTCGGCCCGGTGATGGTCGTCTGGTTCGTCGTGATCGCGATTCTCGGCATCGTGTGGCTGGTGCGCGCGCCGATCGTGCTGACCGCCGTCGATCCGCGACACGCGGTGGGATTCTTCGAGGCGCACCGGCTGCACGGCTTCGCCGTGCTCGGCGCCGTGTTCCTGGTCGTCACCGGCGGAGAGGCGCTCTATGCGGACATGGGGCACTTCGGCAAGCGGCCGATCCGCCTGGCGTGGTTCGGCCTCGTGCTGCCGGCGCTGCTGCTGAACTATTTCGGCCAGGGCGCGCTGCTGATCCTCGACCCGGCCGCAGCGCATCAGCCGTTCTTCCTGCTGGCGCCGTCATGGGCGCTGTATCCGCTGGTCGGCCTGGCCACGGCCGCGGCGATCATCGCCTCCCAGGCGCTGATCTCGGGTGCCTTCTCGCTGACCCGCCAGGCCATCCAGCTCGGCTTCTCGCCGCGCCTCGACATCTCGCACACGTCGTCGGAGGAGATCGGACAGGTCTACGTGCCGCAGGTGAACTGGGCGTTGATGATCTGCACGATTCTGATCGTCATCGGCTTCGGATCGTCGACCGCGCTGGCGGCGGCGTACGGGATCGCGGTCACCCTGACGATGGTCATCACCGCGGTGCTCTTGTACGTCGTCGCGGTCGAGCGCTGGCGCTGGCCGGCTGCCGTCGCCGCGGCGGTCACCGGCGCGTTCCTCGTCATCGATCTGGCGTTCTTCGGCGCGAACGTGCTGAAGATCGCGCACGGCGGCTGGCTGCCGCTGGTGATCGGGTGGGGGATCTTCACGTTGATGACGACCTGGAAGACCGGCCGGCGCCTGGTCGCGGATCGGCTGATGGCCCGCGCGGTGCCGCTCGAGACGTTCATGACGCACATCGTCGAGCATCCGCCGGCGCGCGTGCCCGGCACCGCGGTGTTCATGACGGCGCAGCCGAAGGGCACGCCGGCGGCGCTGGCGCACAACCTGCGCTACAACAAAGTACTGCACGAGCACGTGGTGATCCTGATGGTGGTCACCAAGCCGGTGCCGCACGTGCCGGAAACGGACCGCTGCGCCGTGCGCGAGCTGGGCGCGGGCGTCTTCGAGCTGACGCTGACCTACGGGTTCATGGAAGATCCGGACGTGCCGGCCGCGCTGCTGCAGGCGTCCGATCGGGGGCTGGTGATCGACCAGTCGGACGTGACCTATTTCCTCGGCCGGGAAACGCTGATCGCGACCCGCGCGCCAGGCATGGCGCCCTGGCGCGAGCGCCTGTTCGTCCTGATCGCGCGCAACGCCGGCCGCGCCACGGCGTTCTTCCGCCTGCCGCCGGAGCGCGTCGTCGAGCTGGGCGTGCAGGTGGAGTTGTAGGCGGGCCTATTTCAACCGCTGTTCGATCCGCGGCAGCGCGGCGAGCAGGACGTCGCCCACGACCTGCAGGCTGCGGGGGGAGACGTTGTCCATCGAATCCGCCGCGGTGTGCCACTCCGCGTCGTCGAGATCGATGATGTCGACCGAATCGATTCCGGCGGCAAGGAACTCCAGGTGATCGTCCTCGATCGCGGTTTCTTCGGCGATGAACTCGGCGCGTCCGAGACCGGCGGCGGTCTCCCAGATGATGTCCTTCAGCCAGCCGGTCGAATGCTGCTCGCGACGGATGCCGAGATCCCTGTCGCCGATCATGTCGACGAGGATGAACGCGCGGACGTCCTTCACCGCATCGGCCTGCTTCAACTGCTCGACGTAGTAGCGCGAGCCGTAGGTGTGATCGGTGCGGCTCGGGTGGTGCCAGTCGACGACGGCCTCTTCGCCGTCGAGGAAGAGCAGCTCGATGGGCAGCGGGTTGGACCGGCCCTTCAAGGCGCGGGCGATCTCGAGCAGGAACGCGGCGCTCGACGCGCCGTCGCTGGCGCCCACGAACCGGAAGGTCTTCTCGAGCTTGGTGTCGTAGTGGCCGCCGATCACGATGCGGCCGCGATCGGCGGCGGCGCCGGGCAGCGTGGCGCGCAGGTTCACCATGCGCACCGCGCCGAGCGGAGTCCGCGCCTCGAACGGCTGGTCCTCGACGGTGAGACCGGCCGCTTTCAGTTCCTTGCGGATGTAGTCGCGCGCGCGGTCGAGCGCGGGTGAGCCGGCCGGCCGCGGCCCGATCTGGACCAGGCGGGTCAGATCGGCAAAGGCGCGCGTGCCATCGAACTTCGGCGCCGCCGGCGGCGGCGCCTGGGTCGCACACGCCAGAACGCCGATGAGGGCAGCCACGGCGATCTTCATGATCCCCTTCGCAGGTCAGCCCAGCTGGCGCCGGTCCCGGGGGGCATAGTCGCGCGTCGCCGCCCCGAGATAGATCTGCCGCGGCCGCGCGATCTTCTGGTCCGGATCGTTGAGCATCTCTTCCCACTGTGCGATCCAGCCGGCGGTCCGCGGAATCGCGAACAGGACGGGGAACATGTCGACGGGGAAGCCCATGGCCTGATAGATGAGGCCGGAGTAGAAGTCGACGTTCGGATAGAGCTTGCGCGAGACGAAGTACTCGTCCTCGAGCGCGATGCGCTCGAGTTCCAGCGCCATCTCGAGCAGCGGGTTCTTGCCGGTGACGTCGAACACCAGGTCCGCCATCCGCTTGATGATCTTGGCGCGCGGGTCGTAGGACTTATACACCCGGTGGCCGAAGCCCATCAGCCGCCCTTCGCCCCCCTTGACCCGCTTGATGAAGCCCGGGACGTTGTTGATCGATCCGATGTCGTGCAGCATCCGCAGCACCGCTTCGTTCGCGCCGCCGTGCAGCGGACCGTAGAGCGCCGCGGCGGCGCCGGCGAGCGCCGAGTACGGATCCGCGTGCGAGCTGCCGATCGCGCGCATCGTGCTGGTGCTGCAGTTCTGCTCGTGATCGGCGTGCAGGATGAACAGCACCTCGAGGGCGCGCTCGAGCACCGGATTGGGCTTGTACTTCAGCTCCGTCATCCGGAACAGCATGCTGAGAAAGTTGCCGGCGTAGGTCAGGTCGTTGTCCGGCAGATTGAACGGGCGGCCGATCGAGTGGCGGTAGGCGTAGGCGGCGATGCTCGGCACCTTGGCGATCAGCCGGATCGTCTGCAGGCGCCGCGACTCCTGCGAGAAGATGTCCTTGGCGTCGGGATAGAACGTCGACAGCGCCCCGACCGTGCTGATGAACATGCCCATCGGATGGGCATCGTGCCGGAACCCCTCCATCAGCTTCGAGAGATTGGTGTGGAGCATCGTGTGCAGGGTGACCTGCCGCGTCCATTCCTGGTACTGCTTCTCGGTCGGCAGCTCGCCGAACAGGATGAGCCACGCCACTTCGAGGAAGTCGCTCTGTTCCGCGAGCTGCTCGATGGGGTAGCCGCGGTAGAGGAGCACCCCCTTGTCGCCGTCGATGAACGTGATGCGGCTCTTGCAGGCCGCGGTGTTCATGAACGCCGGGTCGTACGTCATCAGGCCGAACTCGTCTTGGGTCACCTTGATCTGGCGCAGGTCGGTGGCCTTGATGGTGCCGTCCTGAATCGGCACCTGGTAGGTCTTGCCGGTGCGGTTGTCGGTAATCGTGAGAGTGTCAGCCATGTCGTCTCGCTCGCCGGCGCCGACGCTACCCGTCCCGCGGATCGGCGTCCGGCGGGCCCGGCGGGTCTGGCGGAGCGTCGCGCCGCTCGACAGGAACACGGTATTCCTCGCCGAGCCACCGTCCGAGGTCCGCCATCCTGCAGCGTTCGCTGCAGAACGGACGCCACGCCGGGTCGACCGGCTTGGTCCGGCAGTAGACGCACCGCGCGTCTTCGGAGGTGCCCAAACCCCCCAATTGTAGTTTGGAAATTTGGAAATTTGGAAATCTGGAAATCTGGCCGGCGCGGCCTGGCGGCCCCGCTTTAGAGGACGTCAGATTTCCACATTCCCAAATTCGCACATTTCCAAATTCACTGGGCGTGGTGTCGGACGTCCCGGGCGGAGACCATGAAAATGACGTCCTCGGCGATGTTGGTGGCATGGTCGCCGATGCGCTCGAGGTGGCGGGACACCAGGATCAGGTCGAGTGAGGGCTCGATGGTTCCCGGGTCCTGCAGCATGAAGGTCAGCAGCTCGCGGAAGACCTGCGTCTTCAGCGCATCCAGCGCGTCGTCGGCGTCGAGGACCTGCTGGGCGAGGGCGGTGTCGCGGCGGACGAAGGCGTCGAGCGCGTCCCGCAGCATGCCGTGCGCGATGTCGGCCATGCGGGGGATGTCGATCAGCTGCTTGACGGGCGGATGCGCGAGGTAGCGCACCGCCGCTTCGGCGATGTTCACCGCCAGGTCGCCGACGCGCTCGAGGTCGGTGTTGATCTTGACGGCAGAAAGGATGACGCGCAGATCCACCGCCATCGGCTGGTGCAGCGCGAGCAGCTTGACCGAGCGGCTGTCGATCTCGATGTGCAGCCTGTTGATCGGTGCGTCGCCGGTGAGGACCGCGTCGACCAGCCCCGGATCGCGTTCGACCAGCGCGCGGACGGCGGCGCGGACGCGCTCTTCGGCGAGGCCGCCCATCTCGAGCAGCCGCGCCTTGAGCTGATCCAGCTCCTCCTGGAAGTGGGGGACCTGGTTCATCCGAACCGCCCGGTGACGTAGTCCTCGGTGAGCTTCTCCGCCGGGTTGGTGAAGATGCGATCGGTCGGACCGGTCTCGATCAGGCGTCCCAGCCAGAAGAAGGCGGTGAGGTCGGAGACCCGCGCCGCCTGCTGCATGTTGTGCGTCACGATGACGATCGTGTACTGCGCCTTCAGCTGGTAGATCAGCTCCTCGATGCGCTGCGTGGCGATCGGGTCCAGCGCCGACGCCGGCTCGTCCATCAGCAGCACGTCCGGTCTGACCGCCAGCGCCCGGGCGATGCACAGGCGCTGCTGCTGTCCGCCCGACAGCGCCATCGCCGACTCGTGCAGCCGATCCTTCACCTCATCCCAGATTGCCGCCTGGCGCAGGCTCTCTTCGACGCGGTCGCGCAGCGCGGCGCGGCTGTCCGCCAGCCCGTTGATCCGGATGCCGTAGGCGATGTTGTCGAAGATCGATTTCGGGAAGGGATTCGACTTCTGGAACACCATGCCGACACGGCGCCGCAGCGACACGAGATCGGTCTGCCCCTTGTAGATGTCGCGCCCGTCGATCCGGATCTCTCCCTCGACCCGCGTGCCCGGGATGATGTCGTTCATCCGGTTCAGCGTCCGGAGGAACGTGCTCTTGCCGCACCCGGACGGACCGATGAACGCGGTGACGACGTGCTCCGGGATCTCGATCGAGATGTCTTCGAGCGCGCGCTTGGGTCCGTAATAGAAATTCAGACCGCGGACCGCGATCTTGCACGCGCGATCGGCCGCCGGCCGCGCCGCGGGCGGGGCGGGTCTCGACTGCAGCACCGAGGCCAGGGAAGCCATGGGCCGATGCTACCGGGCGGCGGTTTCGCGGCCGTTTCTGCGGTGTAACGTCTGTGTAACGAGGGTCGAGGGTCGAGGGTCGAGGGTCGAGGGTCGATCCTTTATTCGACTCGGGCCGGCAGCGGGGCGGGGGCCTCCGATTCGGCCAGGAACGCGGCGATCTGGCGGCGCAGCTCGTCCTGGATCACTTCGACCTTGCGCCGGGCGTCCAGAATGCGGAAGTTGAACTCGTCGGCCATCGACGCATATTCCTTCAGCAGCGCGCGCTGATAGGCGCGGAAGCTCTCGTAGATGTCGTCGCCGAGCTTCATGTCCATGCCCGATTCCCAGTAATCCATCCCGCGCGACTGCAGCACGCGGCGGATCAGGGTCTTCTCGTCGATGCGCAGGTAGAACACCAGGTGCGGCGCGATGCCGAAGCCGTACAAGTTGCGAATCCAGGCGCGGTCGACGCCGCGGACGCCGGCGCGCGCCAGTGCGGTGAAGATGTAGCGATCGGAGAGGACGATGAAGCCGGCCTTGAGCGCGGGGATGATCTCCTTCTCCATCCGGTCGGCGAAGTCGGTGGCGTAGAGCAGCACGAAGGTGAGCTTGTTGAGGGTGTTGCTCGACTTCGCGAGATCGATCGTCGGCGACATCAGCTCCGAGCGGGTCCACCCGGTCTCGATCACCCCGTAGCCCTGCACCTCGAGCCACTCGCGCAGCAGCGTGATCTGCGTCGAACGGCCGACGCCGTCCGTGCCCTCGACCGCAATCAGCTTGCCCGGGTAGTTGGAGATGTTCAGATACGGGATGCCGTAGCTGTAGTACTGCCCGGGCTTGCCGCCGCCGTTCGCGCCGGTGTCTTCAGGCAGATTCATCGATGAGCTCGTCATGGTGTTCGATCTCCAGGTGCTGCGAGACCAGCCGCCGGAACACGCGCTGCTGATCGGTGATACTGCCGGACGCGTTGACCACGCTGAGGCCGAATTCGTCGACGAGCCGATCGTACTCGTCGAGCACCTTCCCCTGGAAGATGCGGAAGCTCTCGAGCGGCTGCGAGCTCCAGCCCATGTCCATGCCCGCCTCGTAGAACTTCAGCTTCACCCGGCGCGCCATCAGGCGATCGAGCGAGACGTCGATCGGGACGCGGAAATAGACCGCCAGGTCGGGCTTCACGGCAAAGCTGTACAGCTCCCGCACCCACCGGCGATCGACGCCGCGGGCGGTGTCGCGCGCGAAGGCGGTGTAGGTGTAGCGATCGGCCAGCACGATCATCCCCGCCTTGAGCGGCGGAATGATGTTGTAGAGCAGGCGGTCGGCGAAGTCGGTGGCGTGCAGCAGGCTGAACGTCATCGGCGTGAGCGCGTTCTTCTTCTTGCCGGTCTTGGTCGCCGCCTTCACCAGCGCGGACGAGTTCCACTCGGTCTGGAAGACGGGATGCCCCGCGTTCTTAAGCCACTTTGCCAGCAGCGCGAGCTGCGTCGTTTTTCCGGAGCCGTCGATGCCCTCCACGACGAACAGCTTTCCCGGATACTCGTGCGGCGTGGTGAGGTTGTTCAGCATGTGATGCGCGTTCCTTCTTGACGCGGCGTCCCGAGACCTCGAACTGCAGCGGCCGGCGAAGCATCTTCTGCAGCGGCTGGCCGTGCCGGCTGGCCGCCCACAACTCCAGTTCGGCGTCCCCCGCGGCGCGCAGGCGGATGACGTAGGCGTCCCCCTTCGGCACGACGTCGAGAGCGGTGATCACCTGCGCATGGCTCCGGTCGAGCCCCTCGGCCAGACGGAGCATCGCCGCCAGCGTCCGCACGGTGCGGCGCAGGCTCCCCTTCAGTGTCCCGTACCCTTCGTGCCCCTTCTTGGGCGTCGCCTGCCGGTGGTAGCGGGCCAGCAGCGCGATGATCTCGATCTCCTGCGGATCGAAGCCCCGCAGCTCGCCGTTCTTGATCAGGTAATACGAGTGGCGGTGGTGACGTTCGTAACTGATGTGGACCCCGGCGTCGTGGAGCAGCGCGCCGTACTCGAGCCACTCGCGCTCGCGGTCGCCCAGCTTGTGGACGGCGCGGGTCTGGTCGAAGATCGACAGCGCCAGCTGCGACACGTGCCGCGCGTGCGCGGGGACGTAGCCGCAGCGCTCGCCGAGCTCGATCACGCTCCGCCGCCGGACGTCCGGGTAGCGTTCGATCTTGCGGATCGTCGCGGTGTTGCGGTTGATGTAATCGAGCACGAGCCCTTCGCGGAGCGCGAGGTCGCACAGCGTGATGTCGTCCGCGCCGAGCCGGCGGAGCACGCAGTCCAGCAGAATCGATCCGGCCACGGCGATGTCGGCGCGGCGTGGGTCGAGCCCGTCCATATGCAGCCGGGCTTCAAGATCCGCGCCGCTCAGCCGTTTTCTGAGCCTGCGGATCGCCTTGGCCGGCACCCGCCGGTTCCGCAGCGCATCGTCGCGGACGACGCCGCTTTCGCTGAGCGCCAGCGCCCCGAGGCTGAGAATCGTTCCCGAGGTGCCGATCACGCGGTCGAAGCGCTTCTCGGCAATGGTGTCGAGGTAGTCGCCGAGCTCGCGGTTGATGTGCTTGACCATGCGCCGCTCGTCCCGATCCGCCAGCGGGTCGGTGCGGACGAACCGCTCCGTCAGCCGGATGACCCCGAGCTTGAAGCTGCGCGCATGCGAGAGGTGCGATCCGGTGCCGAGCGTGACCTCGATGCTGCCGCCGCCGATGTCGATGACCACCGCGGGGCTGCCGCCGAGCTGGACGCCATAGACCGCCGCCATGTGGATGAGGCGGGCCTCTTCGCTGCCGGAAATGACCCGGACCTGGATGCCGGTTTTTTGCGCAACCTCGGCAATGAAATCCCCACCGTTGTCGGCCTCGCGGATGGCGGAGGTGGCGGCTGCCACGATTTCGTCCACCTTGTGCGAATCGGCCAGCCGGCGAAACTTGGTCAGGGTCTGGAGCGCGGCGGTGGCGGCGGTGGGGGTCAGGCTGCGGCCGTCCAGGCCGCCGGCCCCCAGGCGAACCATTTCCTTTTCTCTATCAACAACTTCGAAGGAGAGGTCGGCCCGGACTTGCACCACGATCATATGGATCGAGTTGGTGCCGATGTCGATCGCGGCAATACGCATCTGCTGGGGCGGGAGGAACGGCAGGGCTGGCGAAAGATTTGCGTTACATCACCGTTATATACTGCGCGTTCGGTCGAACCGGGCCGAATCCTACCATGAACCGTCCGTCCGCCCCCGCCCTCGTCCGTCTGTTGCTGCGCCGCACGCGAGCGCTCAAACGGCAGCTCGCCGCCGCCGTTGCCGGGAAAGATACCGGCGTTCACCAGGCCCGCGTCGCCTCGCGCCGCCTGCGCGAGGCGCTGCCCGTGTTGACCGAGGGGCTGCACCACACGAAGGCGGGGAAGGCGAACCGCAAGGTGCGGCGGCTCACCCAGGCGCTGGGCACCGTCCGCGAGCTCGACGTCACGCTGCACATGATTGATGAGCTCGCCGAGCGCCCGGCGATCCCGCGCAGCGCGCTCGCGGAGGTGCGGGCCCTGGTCATCGAGGAGCGCGAGCAGCGGCGGCGCCTGATGCTGGAACGGCTCGACACGGTCGACGCGGCGAAGCTCGCGCGGCGGCTCGAAGCGGTGCGGCAATCGCTGTTGAAGCCGTCGCCGACGCACGCCTGGCGGGCGGCGCTGGCGGCACGGGTGGCGCGGCGCGGCCGGCGGCTCGAACGGGCGATCGCCGCCGCGGGGCAAATCTACGAGCCCGAGGGTCTGCACCAGGTGCGCATCGCCTCGAAGAAGCTGCGCTACGCGCTCGAGATCGCCGACGAGAGCGGCGCCGCTCCGTGCGCCGAGGCGCTTCGCACGATCAAACGGGTGCAGGATACGCTGGGGCGGCTGCACGACCTGCAGGTCCTGCAGCATCATGTGGCTGCGGTCGGTGCGGCCCCGCGAAAAGGACGCAGCACGCCCGACGCCGGCCTGGCGGTGCTGTCGCGCCTGATCGAGGACGAGTGCCGGCACCTGCACGGCCGCTACGTGGCATCGCTGCCGGATCTCGCGACGGCGGCCGCGGCGGCGCGGCGCGACATCCCGGTGCGCCTCACGGCGCGGAAGCGATCGGCGAAGATGACGCTGGCGGCCCGGCGCCGCCGCGCGGCAGACGGCTAGACAGGGCGAAGGTAACGCATGGCGATGCTCGAGTTGTACCTGATCCGGCATGGAGTGGCGGAGGAGCGCGGCAAGGAATGGCCGGATGATTCGAAGCGGCCGCTCACGCCCGACGGCATCGCGCGGCTGCACAAGGCGGCGCGCGGCCTGAACGCGATGGAGATCGGCTTCGATCAGATCGTGACCAGCCCGCTGGTCCGCACGCGCCAGACCGCGGAAGTGTTCTCGGAGGATCTCAACACCCGGCCGCCGATCGTCACGTCGGACGCGCTCGCGCCGGCCGGATCCCCGGCGCTGGTGATCCAGGAGATCACCCGGCACGTCCGCAAGGCGCGGGTGGCGCTCGTCGGCCACGAGCCGAATCTCGGCGAGCTGGCGGCGCAGCTGATCGGCGCGCGCAATCCCCTCGAGTTCAAGAAGGGGGGCGTCTGCCGCATCGACTTCGACATGCTGCCGCCGAAAGGGGGCGGCATGCTGCGCTGGTTCCTGACGCCCAAGATGCTGCGCAAGCTCGGCGAATGATGCCGATGCGGTGACCGCGTGCAGATCACCGGTTCCGTCACCGCCTTCTATCTCTACGACGTCGCCGAACAGATCGATCTGGCGGCGCTGCGCGCGACGCTCCGGACCGGCGCCTCCGCCAGGCTGCAGCCCGCCGCCATCACGCCGTCCTACCTGCAGTACCAGGTGCCGCCGCTCGTCGTCGAAGGGGACCACGTCGGCCTGGCCGCGGTCGAAGGCTTCACCGCCAGGCTCAAGTTCTTCGACTACGGCGTGGTCTCGCTGGCGCTCACCCGCCCGTTTCACGGGTCGTGGGCGGACCTGATCGCGGCGAGCCAGACCTACATCGAGAACGACGCGCTCGAGTCGCGCGCCGAAGCGGCGGTGCTCGGGCTGGTCGAGCGCTGCGCGGCGGCGATGACGAAGCGGCGCGGCCCGTTCGTTTCCGAGGACTACCTCGCCATTGCGGTCACCGCCGTCGACCCGCCGTCGACGGCCGACGAGCTGCTCGCGCACCACGGCGAGGCGATCGCGCGCATCGTCCGCGGCGAGCGGCAGCCGCTCAGCGCGCAGGAGCAGGCGTCGGTGCTGGCGCATCGCCTGTCGTATCTGCGGAGCGACCTGATCGTGCCGACCTGGAACTGCGCGTTCATCTACGACGCCGAGCCCGGCGCCGCCGCCGCGCTGGAGCTGTTCGAGTTCGCGAACTCGCAGCTCCTCGAGTTCCGCTACTACGAGGCGCTGCTCGACAGCGAGCTGGGGCGGATCTACGGCCTGCTGCAGCGCTCGCGCTGGTGGACCAGCCTGTTCGGCCGCGGCTACGTGCGCGCCGCCGGCCAGGTGCATGCGCTGTTCATCGACGTCAACGAGCTGACCGATCGCACCGAGAACGCGCTGAAGATCGTCGGCGACATCTACGCCGCGCGGGTGTTCGATCTCGCGGCCTCCCGCCTCGGGCTGGCGCGCTGGAAGCAGAGCGTGGAGGACAAGCTCGATACGCTGGACGACGTCTATCGCTTCGCGGTGGAGCAGGTGTCGATCGCGCGCGGCCACTTCCTCGAGCTGGTCATCGTCCTGATCCTGCTGTTCGAGCTGGTGCTGTTCTTCCTCGGCATCATGAAATGACGCCGAGCTCGCGGCGGATCACCCGGCCGGTCTGCTGCGCCGCGTTGGTGTCGTAGACCTGCGGACCGCTGCGCACCCCGATGCGCGCGTACAGCCGCTCGAGCCCGTCGCTGTCGATCACCTCCATCGCGTCGGCGATTTCGACGGCGTGCTGCAGCTCGTGGCCGAGCACGGCGATCGAATCCTCGGGCGCGCCGCGGGGGGCGATCTGGATGCGCACGTAGCGATAGCCGTTGACGCGCGGCAGCATCATCATCCGCCCCTCGAGCGCCCCGGGCAGCCGCGGCACCCCTTCGACGTAGACGATGACGTCGCTGCGCTGCAGCCGCATGATCAGCGCGGCGAACGTCGGCGAGTTGCGGAAGCCGCGGCGCAGCAGGCTGCGCACGCCGGTATCGCTCGCACGGATGTGGCGCGTCGGTGCGTCGAGCACGTGCGCCTCGGTCAGCGGTTCGAACGGTAGCGACGGCCGCGAGAAGAGCAGGCCGGCCAGAAGCAATGGCGCGATCGGCAGCATGGGACCTCCCGTCCGGGCTGTCCTCTCACGCATCCTCGGGACGTTAGACGGGCGATCGCGCTAAAGGTTTGAGTCTGTGCGGATTTGCGACGTGCGGACACTTTTCGTGACGAGCGCCGTGACCGGCCGCGTGCCCACAGCGTGCTTGACCGGGCCGACGGCACGACGGCGCTCAGAAGGCGAACGTGTGCGAGTACTTGACGATCACGGCGCGGGAGACCGACAGCGGCGCGGCGGGACGCGCGACGGTCTCGAACGCGCGATCGGTGTCGAGCCCCTCGTTGTAGACGACCCACAGGTCCGTCCCCTCCGCCACGTTGTAGCGGAAGCGCACGTTGACATCGAGGCGGTTGGTCGTCGAGTTGTACTGGACGAAGGCGTTGCCCGACGCCTGCGCGTCGAGCGCCGTGCGGATGCGCAGGCGCGCCAGATGGATGTTCGCGGCTTCGCCGCGGCTGCCGAAGCGCAGCAGGCTCATCTGGTAGTCGCCGCCCACTTCGAGATGCCGCGATGCGTTCCAGGTCGGCGAGAGAATCAACTGGGTCCGCCGGCCGTCGAAATACGACCCGGTGCGGAAGTCGGCGCTGGTCCGCATGCGGGCGCCGCTCGGCATCAGGTAGACCAGTTGGAGATCCGCGAAGTCGTACGACCCGGCGGGAACGTGCACCTTGTTGCCGATCACGAAGGGCGCGAGCACGTTCTCGCGGAACCACTTCGGCTCGATCCAGCCGCCGCCGCCCGCCTTCGTGTCCCACTGGACCCAGAACGCGTAGGTGCCGGACTCCAGCACGCGATCGCGGTTCCGGAACGTCGAGAAGGCCAGCGCGCCGGGATACACGCGTTTGAAGTAGCGGTGCTTGTCGGTGTAGATGAAGTAGTTGCCGACCAGGTTGGCGGTCGTGAAGTCGCGCCGGGGCAGGAAGCCCAGTTCCGGCCGGTACCCTTCGCCGGCGCGGGAGACCTGCCAGGTGTACGACAGTCCACGTTGGCTGCGGCGCTCCCAGGTGGTGTCGAAGAGACTGCGGTCGGCCAGGCCGAGGCCGCCGCGCTCGCCGCTGCCGGCGGTGGCGGCCCACTTCACACCCACGTACTCGTCGCGATACACCCGCAGCGACGTGTCGGCGCCGAGCGCGACGTTCGATCGCCCGTCCGCGGAGACGTAGGAGGTGGCGAGGAATCCCGCCGTCGAATTCTCGTTGAGGATCGAACGGCGCATGCGCAGGACGCCGAAGTTCTCCGCCGCCGTGGTGCCGTGGCGGTCGGTCTGCATCTCCAGCGCTCCCACGTCCCACGCGCCGACGCGTCCGACGGCGCGGGCGCCGCCGAGAATGCGCACCGGCTGGAAGTCCGGCGTCAGGCCGATGCGCCGGGAGTGGAACAGCCGAAGGCCGTTCGCGCTGTTGAAGTCGAACAGGCTGCTGCCCTCCTGGAAGAACCGCCGCCGCTCGGGAAAGAACAGCGGGAAGCGATCGAGCGCGACCTGCTGCCCGTCGGCTTCCACCTGTGCGAAGTCGGTGTTCACGGTGAAGTCGAGCGTCAGCTTTCCGGTGGCGGGATAGCGGACGTCGAGGCCCGCTTCGCGCGACGCGTCGCGCTGGCGGCGGAACGGCGCCGCCGGTCCGCTGACCGCCGGGACGGCCGGCAGCGCCGCAACCGATCCGCCGCCAAGCAGGTACGGCGTGACGTACAGCGGCGTCCGGCTGTGCACGCCGCGCAGCACCACATCGCGCGCCACCGACGGGCGCCGGAAGGGGAACTTCGGATCGATGGCGGGAAACGTGACCCGCTCGTCGAGCCGCGACACCAGCCGCGTCACCGTCAGTCCCATCACGACGCGGCCGTCCGGGCCGGCCTGGAAGCCGAGGCTCGAGAACGGAATCCGCACCTCGGCGAACCAGCCTTCTCCCGTGATCGAGGTCCGCGACGTCCAGAACGTGTCCCAGCTCTCGTTGCTCGTGTTGCCGTCGTCGGAGACCAGCAGATCGAAGCGCATTCCGCTGGGCGTCGTTCCGAACCATTTCGCGTTCTGGTTGTCGTTGAACGCGTCGATGTAGATCGCCAGCGCGTCGTCGCCGTTCCAGCGATCGCGATAGAGCGAGTTGACGCGGATGCCGGCGGGATCGGTGTCGTAGAACCAGCCGGCGACGTAGAAGTACTCGTCGTCGTAGGCGGCGCGGATCTCGGTGCGCTGCGTCGGCTGGCCGCGGAACACCGGCGTGTACATGGTGAGCGGCAGCACCGGGATCCGCTGCCAGACCTCTTCGTCGGGACGGCCGTCGACGGAGATCGGCGCGGGAAGGCGGGGCAGCTCGAGCGGCGCCTCCTGCGCGGCGAGCGGCGCGGCGGCGGCCGTGACCGCGATGGCGAGTGCGAGCCGCCGCGCCGCACGTGATGTCATGGTGCGGATGCTACGGAAGCGGTTCGCGCCGCGCATGTGCCGCAGGTCACGTTGTGGTCACCGTGGCTTCGTGCGTCTTGCCGATCGCGCCGCCGGTTGCAATACTGGCCACACGTGCCCGACGCTCATCACGCCGTTCGTCAAACCGTTCATCCCTCGCCGCAGGCGGGAGCGATCGCGGGCTACCGCACGTTCGTCGCCATCGTCGCGGTGAACTACTTCGCGCTGATCGCGCTCACGCCGCGGACGTGGGGCGCGCGCCCGTCGTTCTGGCCGCTCGCGGCGCTCAGCGTCCTGTATCTCGCGCTCGGCATCTGGGGCTTCGAGTTCGCGCAGCGCGTCCGACGGCTGCCCGTGTCGCTCGCCTATCTCCTCATCGAGTTCGGCATCGGGATGCGGCTCACCGGCATGGCGCCCGGCGGTCTGCTGCCGCTGATCCTGCTGCCGCTCGCGGCCCAGGCGGTGGCGCTGCTGCCGCGCGCGTGGGCGGCGCTGATGTGCATGCTGGTGATCGCCGGCGTCAGCGGCAACCTGTCGTGGGTCCCGACCTGGCCGATCTGGTTTCGCAATCTCGCGTCCGCCACCGCCGCCGTGGTGTTCGTCGTCGTCTACGTCGGGGTGGCGGCGCGCGAGCGCGAAGCGCGGCAGCGCGTCGAGAAGCTGTCCGGGGAAGTCGCGCAGCTGGCCGCGGCGAACGAGCGCAACCGCCTGGCGCGCGAGATCCACGACACCCTCGGGCACTACCTCACGGTGATTCACGTGCAGCTCGAGGCGGCGCGCGCGCTGGTCCGGTCCGATCCGGAGCGCGGGCTGCTCGCCATCAATCGGGCGCAGACCCTCGCCAAGGACGGCCTCACCGCCGTGCGGCAGTCGGTGAAGGCGCTCCGCGAGGACGCGCGGGTCGAGGGCATCGCCGAGCAGCTCGCCTCGCTGGTCGACGCCTCGCGCGACGAGACGTTTCGCGCCACCTTCACCTGCACGGGACAGCCGCGTCCGGTCAGCGCCGCCGTGGCCCTCGCGTTGCACCGCACCGCGCTCGAGGCGCTGACCAATGTCCGCCGCCACGCCGCGGCGGCGCGCGTCGCGTTCACGCTCGCGTATCGCGACGACGGCCGCGTCGAGCTGCTGGTCGAAGACGACGGCCGCGGGGCGGCAGGCACGGACGGCGGATTCGGCCTCGTCGGCATCCGCGAGCGCGCCGAGCAGCTCGGCGGATCCGTGGCCTATCGCACCGCGCCGGGTGCCGGGTTCGCCATCCGGATGGAGCTGCCGGGATGAGCGGCGGCGCGCCGCGCATCCGCGTGCTGATCGCCGACGATCAGGCGCTGTTCCGCGAAGGGCTGCGCACGCTGCTCTCGACGCGCCCGGAAGTCGAGGTCGTCGGCGAAGCGGCGAACGGCCTCGAGGCGCTGGCCATGGCGGCGCACCTGCAGCCGGCGGTGGTGCTGATGGATCTGCAGATGCCGCAGATGGACGGCATCCAGGCGACCGCGCGGATGCGCGACCGCCACCCCGGGATTCCGGTCCTCGTGCTCACGACGTTCGACGACGACGCGAACCTGTTCGGCGCGCTGCGCGCCGGCGCCGCGGGATATCTGCTGAAGGACGTCTCGTCGGAGACGCTGGTCGCGGCGCTGCAGGCGGCGACCCGCGGCGAATCGTTCCTGCAGAGCACCGTCACCGGACGCGTCGTCGCCGCGTTCGCGCGGCTGATGGAGGAGGGGCACGGGCGCGCCGAGGCGCTCGTGCTGCCGCTGTCCCCGCGCGAGCGCGAGATCCTGGCGCTGCTCGGGACCGGCGCATCGAACAAGGAGATCGCCGACCGGCTGAATCTCGCCGAGGGCACCGTCAAGAATCACGTCACGAACATTCTGGGCAAGCTGGACGTTCGCGATCGCACCCAGGCGGCACTCAGGGCGAGGCGGTTGGGGCTCATGTAATTGGCGATTGGCGATTGGCGATTGGCGATCGACAACTGGCGATTGGCGATTGGCGATCGACGGATTGGCGATTGGCAATCGCCAATCGGCAATCGCCAATGGGACGCGGGTCAGAGCACGAAGCCGCGTCCCAGACCCCGCTCTGACGCCCGTTCGAAAGCCAGGTGCGCGGCGGCGACATCCTCGACCGCCATCC